>DAOWED010000182.1 GCA_030638685.1 Candidatus Heimdallarchaeota archaeon
GATGAAGCAAGAAAGGAAAATAAACCATTTGTTTTATTACTTACCGCTCCATCTTGGTGTCATTGGTGTCAGGTTTATGAAAGTGAAGAATATTTATTTAATCCTGAACTTATTAAAGCCATGACAAAAATAGGTCTTTTCGTTGATTCAACTTGCGATCTTCCAATTGAACAGCTTGAAAAAAGAGGGATTTTTTATGTCCCACTTCATGTAATATTCGGTTCAGAGGAATATCTAGATATGGTAGAATTATCATCTGAAAGTTTTTTTGAAAAGTTAGTGAGTTCAAAATATCACCCTACAACAAGTTTGCCTTCTCCTAAAGAGGTATTGACTGTTTTTGAAAAAGCAAGAGACCAAGGAATTGATATTCTTTACTCTCTTTTGGTTTCCTCAAAGCTATCGGGCACTTTTCAGTCAGCAACTATTGCTAAAACGATGTTTGATGAGACATATGGCGATATGGAGATTAAACTAATCGATTCTCAAGGAGCAACAGGTCAGCAAGGACTATCAGCATTGACATTGAATGATATAATTGCTCGAAATGGAACCGTTGAAGAAATAGATGATGCTTGGGAGAAAATAAAAGAAAGATCTATTCTTGCAGCAGCAATTGATACATTGCGTTATTTGAGAAGAGGAGGAAGAGTAGGTACAATGAAATCATTGATGAGCAAAATACTTAATCTAAAGCCATTAATCACAATTAAAGATGGAACAATTGAATCATTTGGGAAAGCAAGAGGACTCGTTCCTGCAATGGACGAGTTGATAAAGTATGGTCAGCAGTTTTTTAGTCCAGATGAACCGGTTAGAGCTTTTGTAGGTCATTCAGTAAGATATGACTTACTTGACGACATGAGGGAAATGGTAACATCCTCATTTAATGTAGTTGAGATAGATGAATTAATGATCGGATCAGCCATAGGTGTTCATATTGGTCCTGGGGCTATAGGTTATGTTATTCAACCTTACATCGATTAAGAGAAATGACTAAGTTTGTGATACTTCTCATTCATTTCCCATTATTTCCCATTTATTTCCCATTTATTTCCAATTTATTTACTATTTATATCTCATTTTTATCTTCTTCAAGGTCATATCTGATTTGGAATTTACCAAGGGAAGAAATATCTCTTGAAGTAATCTCCTTGCTCAAATGAGGGATTGAAACTTCTTTTATATCACATGCCCATCCACCTTTTTCCAGCTTATAGATATCAAAAACAGTGAAAGAATTACCTTTCAATGAGTTAACTTTTATGCTAGAAACGGAATTGGTGTTTGTAATGACAGTCTCTTCAACTTTGCAAGCAAAGGCTATATGTTTGTGACCTGTTAAAACAGCATTAATATGCCCTCTTGTAACTTCAAAAAGAATGTCTCCCGCATCTTGAAGCCCAGCAACGAATTTTGTGTCTGGGATAGGGATTAAATGGTGATGAAAAGTAGCTATTGTGAATTTTTCACTATTAATTGGATTATCAAAACTAAACTCATCTAATGTTTTATGAAGTTTTCTTCGACCCATCATACCTACGTTGTCTTCAAGTAAACAAGTATTTATTCCTCGAACTTTTATGGCCTCATTTTCAAAGGTTGGATTTTTACCAGGAAAATAATTGCTCCAGATTTTTCTTCCAAGACTAAAAAAATCTCTGGGACCAGGTACTACCAATTTTTTATTATTTATCCTTTTAAGATGTTCAACTGCACTATCAAATTCATCTATGAAGCTATTTGTTGTTACGTCACCAGTATGAATTACTAAATCAACTTTATCTAAGCTATTGATATAGTCAGTAGCAAGCATGAAAGGTTTTTCTACGAAATCTGGACCGAAGTGTGTATCTGAAATATTGATAATTCGTGCAAAGAGCTCTAAGTCATCAGTTTTTATCTCAGGACAACAATCAAAAGAGCACTCTCCTTGTTTGAAATTTGTTGTATCTTGGAAATCAAGTTTTTTGGCAAGAGGAATAATCAACACTTTAGTTTTTTTAGTGTCTGGGTCAATGTTAATGTTAACCACGCTTTGTAATTCGCGATAACGTGTTTTATTACAAGAAACAGTCCCTGCGTTAACAACCATTAAACGACCATCACTATCAGCAACTTTGTAAATATTGGAAATATGTCGATGCCCATTTACTACCAAGTTAACATTATAATCTAGTAAAACTTGAAGTATATCTCCAGAATCATCACAAGTGGAACGTTCCCTTCCAGTGTAAGGTATTGGAAATAACTGATGATGAAAAATAACCACTTTGTAAATATCATCATCTACTTCTTCGAGTTTTTTTCTAAGTCTTTTAAGAGTGTAATCACCGATTCTACCCGTGTTGGCATCAGGAATACTGCTATCAAGCCCTAAAATAAGTAATTTACCATCTTCTATTGCAAAACTTCTTTCTCCTATAAGCTCCTCAAAAAGTTTATAACCAACATTTTGGGCATCATGGTTACCTGGAATAACATAATAGTGGTAATTAAGCAGTGACATGTAATCTAAAGCCAAATTATAATCATCTAAAGTACCTTTATCTGTTAAATCCCCTGCATGAATACAGTAGTCAACTTCAAGCCTATTGAGCGTTCTAATCCCTGCTAAAAGCATCATCTCATTAAAAGCTGGTCCTTTAGTAATATGAGAATCTGAAAGAATACCAAGCGTAACCATTTTATCACCGATAGCTGTAATATTATGTGTCTGATCATTCAAAAAAGTATCTAAATAAAGTTGAAAAAATAGATGAAAATAACTAATATCAAAAAAATGCCTTTTTGAAGAGTAGGCGGTAATTATGGACTACAGATATACAATCTATTCTGGATGAAGTTCTTCTAAGGCTGCAAGGATCCCACTAATATCCTCATTATACTCAGGGCCAGGAAGCATTCCTTCTAGATACATTCCAATCTCTTCCATCTTTTGATGGATAAAGAGGCTATCCTCATTGAAATAATTCTTTTGAACACACCATGATCTAATATCTGCAGTATCCGTCTCAATTGTATGCTCATGTGTAATGAGTATCCACGAGTTAAAGAAAAGGAAAATAATGAAAAAGATTGAAAGGTTACGATAATCATGAGCTGAATAATGCTGACCAAAAAGATCTATCATACTCAAAGCAGCATAAAGCCCTAAAACAGCTATTGCTCTTCCAATATAACTATTCCAAAAAATATCAACTCTATTCTGAAGAGCGTCATCTGGATCCAAGAAATAAATTCTAGCTCTACCAATCATATCAATCCCTACAAGTAGAAGGGAAAGAGGAATGCTGGTCAATAGTACCAAAGTAAAAAGTTGAGTGAACATCAGGTGAGAAGCTAAATTAGTTTCTGGAATATAAGTAGCAAACTGGAAAGAAAGTAAAAAGGTGCCAGCTGTAAAATAAAGTGATTTAACCAAGTTTTCTCCAATTCCTCTCTTATGGATTTTTTCAACACCGTAGTATAAAATGGGCGGATGAGATTTTTTGAAACGATTAATCATGTTGAAGAAAAACACATGGAATAAAAGCATTAATCTGGCAAAGTAAAGAGGGGATTTAGTGGCAGTACCTCTTCTTGAGACGGCTGCAATTATTCTATGAGTGTTTAGAATTGCTAAAAATAACCACAGAATAAAATTCGTCAATAAACATAGACCTATTAGTAATAATGCTCTATTAACGAGAGCATAGTCTTCAAAGAGACCTGAATTCATATCGTAAATTACCCAAAAGACTAGTTGAATGGGAAAGATGATAATCATAAATAGAAAAATGGTCTTAAATTCTGCTAAAATCTCTTTAAGTTTACTGTAATACTTTCTCATGGGCTTTCCTCTATAAGTTATTGAATAAGTTAATTCTGTTTCTAATTATTAGGATAAGTCTATTTAATCATTAATATCGATACTTTTATAATTATTTTTCGGGATAATAAATTGGAGCTGATCAATTGGACTGGCAGTTACTCAAAAAGTATTTACCGTTCAATTAGTCGAGAGTCTATTTTTTGAAAGCAAAATTTCTGATCTGAAATCAGATAATATGCTATTTTCTCCGATTCAAACGATTACTTTTTTTAGACTAGATAAAAAAAGAAGAATGTGTCAAACATGTCTTCTTTTCAAGATAAGTCAGCTTTATTTTAAAGAAACATTACAGAGGTAAAGAAAATGGTGAAGGAAAACAATAATACAAATGAACTAATTGTAGATGCATTAGATGGTGTAGGATTAATAGATTATGAAAGACTTGTAAAAGAGTTCGGGATAGAGCCAATGAGCGAATTTTATCCAAATCTTCCAGAAGAGCTTCAAGACTATTTTATGACAAGAGGAATAATGTTTGGACACACTGACATAGGGAAAGTCTTCGAGGCAATAAAGGAGAAGAAACCTTTCGCAATAATGACCGGTATAAAAACAACCGGTAAATATCACGTTGGTTCATTGTCTACTTGTCATGAAGTGATTTATTTTCAGAAGCAAGGAGGATTTGTTTACTTCTGCTTAGCTGACCTTGAAGCTTTTGCAACAAATCAAATACCTTTAACAAAACAAACAGAAATAGCAATTGATAATATCGCTGACATTCTGGCATTAGGTCTTGATCCAGAAAAGGCTTATATCTATCGCCAATCAACAGAACCAATTGTTCAAAGAGTAGGTTTACTGGCATCATCAACTGTAACAATGAATAAATTGCGATCTACTTATGGTGAAAAATCTCATCTAGGTTATTATAATTCAGCACTGGTACAAGTAGCAGACATTTTACTCCCGCAAATAATGGGTGGACCGATGCCTACGGTAACTCCAATAGGAGCAGATCAAGCACCCCACTCCCGTTTAACAAGAGAAATAGCACGAAAACCAGCTTTTGCTGATTATAATTTTGTTGATCCCTCCTTTACTTTTCATATAATGATGCAGGGAATAGATGGCTCAGATAAGATGGCAAAAAGGAATCCAATGAGTGTCTTTACTTTTGACGAACCAATGAAAGATATCAAGAAGAAAATAAATAACGCACTTACTGGAGGCAGAGATACTGCAGCTGAGCAGAAAGAAAAAGGAGCTGACCCCTCTAATTGCAGAGTTTATGATCTTCTTTCCTTTATGTTTGAAGAATCAGATAAAGCTCTTCTTGAAAGAAATAGAGCTTGTAAATCAGGTGAAATTCTTTGCGGGCATTGTAAGAAATATCTTCTTGAAAATATAGAAGCATACAGAGCCAATCATCTGGAAAAGAAAGAAAACTTGATAGAACTTGCTGAAAAAATAGTTAAAGATATCTCAAAGCCTTTAAATTAGGTTTGAAAGTAAGTTTTACCTTTACTTTCTTCCATCTATTCAAACACCAGATTATCCCAGAATTACTTAGCTGGTGCATCTAAACAGTATTCTTCTTGTTTTCTAAACATTAAGTAAGTTAATAATGCTCCAATTAATCCTCCATAGAACCCTTCAGAGAACCACCAATCATCATTTCCACTCACAGCTATCACAAAAATTAGTCCACTGATGGTAATACCTACAATTGCAAATAGTGAAGCTAAAGTAGCTCTGTGAACAGTTGAGTAACTTAGTTGCTCTTTTGTGGTGAAACCTTGATAAGAAACAAATACACAATAAAGATGTGCTGCTGCAAATGATCCAATAAGAATAGTTGCACCAAAGCCACCCTCTCCACTAATAAAGTAAACATATCCCCATTCATAAAAATGACCACCGCTA
>DAOWED010000025.1 GCA_030638685.1 Candidatus Heimdallarchaeota archaeon
GTCTGAACCCAGCTCACGTTCCCTTTTAACGGGCGAACAACCCTACTCTTGGAGCTTTAAGCAACTCCAAGCGAGGAAGAGCCGACATCGAGGAAGCAAGCCGCGGGGTCGATAAATTCGCATTAGAGGACACGCCTCTACTCCGCGCTACTATAGCTCTGTGTAGCTGTGTTATAACCATTCTTGAACGAGTATTAAATACTCACAAGTTAGAATTTTCTAATAATCTAAAACGCTTTATAGCGTTTCAGTCTTAATCATTTTTTTAAGAGAAGAAATTTTGTGCAAGGATTCAATACTAAATTCAAGAATAATTAAATTCTTGGATTATGCAATGAACTCTCGCCCGCGACAACTCTGTTATCCCTGAGGTAACTTTTCTGACGTTAGCAGTCTCTATTCAGGAGATCATGCTAGATCGCTAGACCCTAGTTTCCTACCCGCGTGGTTTATTGTGCATCACACGGTTAAGCAGACTTTTGCTCTTGTACTTAAAAAGAAGAGTTTCTGACTCTTCTAAGTCTACCTTTGGACTCCTCCGTTATTGTTTGAGAGGAGTACCGCCCCAGCCAAACTGCCCAACCCGCAATGTCCCCGTCGAAACGAGTGAGGGATATCCATGCCCATAGTTAGTGTTCCATTGTTGGCTACCCACTTCCCCGGAGAAAAATGGATCAAACGCCTCCTAACTACGCTCTGTATGAGCACAAATATCCCAATACCGACCTACAGTAAAGCTCTCAGGGTCTTCTCTTCCCTTTGGATCATACAGGACTGTTCGCCTGTTTGTAGGTTCACCAGGTGGCTCGTTGGGACAGTAGAGACCTCATTGATCCCTTCATGGACGTCTGTAATTAGCAGACAAGGCATTTGCCTACCTTAAGAGAGTCAAGGTTACTCCCGCTATTGACTGGAGCTTAGGTCCGTTGAACCGAACTTTCACTGACCAGCATTGAGCAGGATTCACACGCTATACACAAGCTTTCGCTCTAGCAGCCTGCTATGTTTTTGTTAAACAGATGGGTCCCCCTTGTTATTGCAAAGTATGGAAGCTTTCACCTCGATACTCACCCCTTATTCCGAAGGTACGGGGCTATTTTGCCGAATTCCCTAACGAGCCTTACTCTGATACGCCTGAGGCTGCTCACCTAGATACACCTGTGTCGGTTCTGGGTACGGACGCGTAATCATATATGCATTTTCCGTTTTCATGGGCTATTGGTGTGGCCTGAATCCACCACTAAGGGTAGACTATTCATGATTTGCTCTTCTTCTCACCTTAACGGTTCTCAGAAGACTTATACATTTAAATTGAGCAGGTAGCTCAACTCAGGATTTCCACTAGCGTTCGGAATTTGCTATCGTCACCGGAATGATGTACGCGGTACAGGAATATTAACCTGTTTCGCTTTCACATGTTTCTCGTGTTAAGAGCACGTTTAGCACCGACTAACCCGTGGTTGATGAACATTGCCACGGAACCCTTGATCTTACGGCGGAAAGAATTCTCATCTTTCTTCGCTGCCTACTACTACCAGGATCAGCTATAGAATGCGGTCCACAGGACTTCTCAGCCCCACTTCTACCCACACCCTATGCCAGCCTACCAAATAACAACTACTGTTGTTTTCCGGGGTATCGGAGGTTGGTTTAACCCCGTCCATTTTCGTAGCCAGAACGCTCGTGAAGTAAACTGTTACGTTTTTCTTACCGGATGGCTGTTTCTAAGCCTACCGCCTTCATGTTTTTGCATTCTGACGTACTTCGTGTTTGTACTTAACCAACACTTGGGGTCCTTAACCCTCGGTCTGGATTGTTCTCCTCGCGGCCATGAGTCTTACACCCATGCGCCCGTCTGCCCGCGTCTACGAGTCATACATGTTCCGAGTTAGATGGGATGGCGAGGACTTGTAGGTCCCCAAACCGTCCTGTCTGTAACTATACCACATATGATCTCTCAGCGGACGCTATACTGCGGTTATACTTTGGCTGGAACCAGCTATGAGCCGGCTAGATTGGTCTTTTGCCCCTAGACCCAAGTCAACGGAATGAGTTGCATATCAATATCCTATCGGACCTCCACCTGGCTTTCGCCAGGCTTCATCCTGCTCAGGCCTAGATCGCCGGCTTTCGGGTCACACACACTAGACTTCTCGCCCTTTCAGACGAGGCCCCTCATAATACAAGTATCATTGTGGGCTGCTTGCTTTCGCTACGGCACCTTTAATTAACCTTGCCTATTGCGTGCACTCCCTGGCCCGTGTTTCGAGACGGAGGAAATAACATCGTCATAGGGTCACGTCGTTACTCTCGTCACCGAGGATCACTTCTGTGACCGTGTCCTTTTTCTGCTATTTCTTTGTTTAGCTAAATGGTTTCAGGCTCTTTTCACACCCTGTTAAGGGAATCTTTTCACCTTTTGCTCGCGCTACTTGTTCACTATCGGTCTGGGGGAGTATTTAGTCTTGGGAGTGAATTCTCCCATATTCATGACACACATCCAAGTGCCACTACTCTGGAGCAGTCCTATTACACAAAACTTACAGTTACGGGGCTTTCACCCTCTCTGGCGATCCGTTCCAGGATACTTCACCTTCTTTTTGTGCTTTTTATAGACTGTCCTAACACCACATCTACCAACTAGGTTGGTATTCAGTTTGGACTATTCCCTTTTTACTCGCCGTTACTTGGGGAATCGCTATTGCTTTCTTTTCCTGCCGGTAATAAGATGTTTCAGTTCCCGGCGTTCCCAGCCACTCATCAAATGATTATGTGGACAATTATGCTTTTTGGACATAATTCGGATTCCGATTCGGAGATCGACGGTTCTTGCGGTTGTTTGCACCTACCCGTCGCTTATCGCAGCTTACCACGTCCTTCATCGGCTCCCCAGCCAAGGCATCCACCATTTAGCGTAGGCGTTTCAGAATTTACTAAGGGAAGATTAAGACTTTCGTTATAATCTTCTTATTTGACTTATGTTTTGTTCTTCGTATCACTGCTTTGTTTTAAGCATTGATTTGATAATCAGGTTTTAATTCAATTTCTTGAGATTAATTTTTCCCGTTATCTTTCTTTGTGTTTCGTTAGCCCTTCTAAAAAGTTTTTTAGGCTTACGAATCTTTCTGTGATACTCTTAGACCACTTTTGTGATCCGCATGGAGTTTTCCCTTAATGATAATGACAAACTATTATATTTGTCGGGATTCATATTCGGGAGCTGACCTATTTAAGGTCATTGATAATCGTTAGATTATTGTAGTGCTTTTCTATTGCCGTTCTCCTTTTTTTTTACTAAAGAGTTCTGCAGCAGTTTTTTTGCACTATTCTCTTCCTTTTTTCTCTTCTTTAAAAAATGATTGTTTCTTGTTTTCCCCTTCCTATCGCTTGTTCTCTAGCGAATATTTTAAAAAGCTTTTTTTTTCTTTTTTTTTCTTTCTCTTCTTCCCCCCCTTATCCCCTTTTTCTTTTTTTTTCAATTTTTTTTCAATTTTTTTTACCTTAATTCTTCCTTTTCTTTTTTTTTTCTTTTGCCTTTCTTTTGCTTCTCTTTTGCTTTTACTTTTGTTTTTACCTTTCTTATTCTTTTTACTCCTTATCTTAAAGTCAACATCTTTTAATAGCTGCACGTGTTTTCTAATTAGGAGTTGGCTTTAGATTAGCTTTTACTCCAAGCTCTATTTTATTATGGTGTGAGCAATGGTAGACATTCAAATTTCCGATATTACTCTCAAATACGACGACTTTGTGGCCGTTGATAATATTTCCTTTAACATTAAGGATGCTGAACTTGTCACTATTCTAGGTCCTTCTGGTTGTGGTAAAACTACCCTTTTACGTTCAATTGCTGGCTTTATTCGACCTTCTTCAGGTAATCTTTTTATTGGTGGAAATGATGTTACTCATCTTCCCCCTCAAAAGCGCAATACTGCCATGATTTTTCAAAATTATGCCCTTTGGCCTCATATGACCATCAACAAGAATATTGAATACGGTCTCCGTATCAAAGGTATGCCCAAAGAAGAACGAATGCGTAAAGTCCGTGAAATGCTTGATATGGTTCAGTTAGCTGATCAAGGTATAAAAATGCCCACTCAACTTTCTGGTGGTCAACAACAGCGTATCGCTCTCGCTCGAGCTTTGGCTGTTGATCCACAAGTTCTTCTCTGTGATGAACCTCTCTCCAACCTTGATGCTAATCTTCGTATCGAGCTTCGTCAAGAAATACGTGACATTGCCAAAAATTTAGGCGTTACTACCGTTTACGTTACTCATGATCAATCTGAAGCTCTCTCTATCTCTGACCGAATTGTAGTTCTTCATTCTGGTGTTATCCGTCAGATCGGTCCTCCTGAATCTATCTTTAATGATCCTGATGATCTTTTCATCAGCCAATTTATCGGTGATTCTAACAGTCTTAAAGCAACTGTTACTAAGTCATCCCCTGGGTCTACAGTTGTAGAGTTTGGTTCTGGTGAATCTCTTACTCTTCCTGTTGCTAACCCCCCCGCTAAAGGTTCTATTGTTACTGTGGTTACTCGTCCTAATGAAACCCCTCTTACCAAAGAGTCTTTTGATCATTCCGTCAAAGTAAAGGTTGAATATGCCACTTTTATGGGTGATTTTACTCGAGTGCTTGTTACTATGAAGGGTGGAAAACGACTTGTTGTTAGAGAAGATAAAAGAGTCGCTTCCGAGTTTGATGTAGGTGATCAATACTTCCTTACCTTCACTCCTACCAAAACTCACATCTTCCATGAAGGTATTAGAATGAGATAAAACTTCTTTCCTCTCCCCTTCTTTCTTACTTGATTTACTTATACTTCACTAGTTTTAAATCTTCTATTAAGTTTTGAAAAAGTCCTAAGGTTTTTTTTTAGAATTCCTTAGAATACTCCATTTGTTATTTTTTTAATTAACGTTCTTCTTTTTTTTCTTTTTTTTCTATGTTCTTCTTAGTAAGTCCATTAACTGTCTTGGTATATCTCCATAAGCATCTATTTTGATATACCTTCCTCCTCCTTTTCTCGCTAGATCTTTGCATACCCTTTCTCCCCATTTTTGTTTACTTGGTAAGCCCATTACGTGTAATTTCCTGAAGCGGTTTACTTGTGATCTTGGGTCTTCTCCCCTATTGAACGTTCCATCGGTCACTAATATTCCGAACTTTGCCCTATTAGCTATCTTTGCCAGCTCAAGTCCTCCTATTCTGAGTGCTTCTGAGATATTTGTGTACCCTGCTGATTCTGCGTCCAATATTCTATTTACTACTTCATCTGCCCTTATTTTTTCATCCATTCTTTTTATTACATAGGCTTTTGTGTTAAACAATATCACTGAATAATTATCTTGTGAAAGATGGTATGCTAGGATTGCTATTGCTAGTGCTGCATTTGTGAATCTTTTTCCGAAGAGTGACCCTGAAGTATCAAACATTAACACTCCCGTTTTTGTCCTTTCCGCTCTTCTTAAACCTACTATATCTTCATACTTTAGATATTGTCCTCCCGTTTCTATGTACCTTTCTATTGTTTCTTCAACGTTGAACTCTTCCATTCCTGGCACATAATCTGTTCTTTCCATTAATCTCCCTCTTAATCCCTGTCCAGTTATTCCTTGTGAAACTTTTAGTATGGTTTGTTTTGCCAGTCTTTTGAAGATTGGTCGATATGTTTCGTTCAATGTTCCTCTTAGCATAAAAAATAATTCTGGTGCTGATGAATCCCCTGATGATGCCTTTCTTGCTATCATCTTGAATCCTTTAGTTGATGATAATGTGTCTGCTACTGCGAAGTGGTTTGACATTGCCAGTCCTTGCACTGCTGGCATATTATCTACTTCCAGTGCTAACTCTGTTTGCTTTTTTATTTGATAGTAGGCCATCCCTTTTGATAGGTCTGCATACACATTTGTTGCTCTTTTTCCACTTACTATCTCTGCTTCTAGTAACTTATCTCTGTCCATTCGACCTCTTAGACTTGGTCTTCTCTTAATAGCGTCATTAGAGCCTGGAAACTCTTCCGCTAGTGAAAATCCATTTCTGTTAGAACTTTTTGAACAATAGTAGTTATTACATCTTCAACTGTTTGTTCTACTCCATCCTCAAGTTCTACTTTAGTTACTAATGACATTATTGCTGCATCAGCCCAGCTTTTAGCGTCTTCTGGATCTAGATACTGTATTATTGATGCGAGATCTATTGCTCCTCTGATTGATGATCCTCTTCTCAGGTCAATCCAGTTTCTTGTCTCTCGCGTCATTCTTACCGCAATAGATAACACTTCTTCTGAATCTACTCCTGTTCTCACTTTTACAATATCTCTTTCTTCTTCTTCGCTTTGATAGGTTAACTTTAGCCAGGCAAACCTATCCCTTAGAGCTTCGCTTAGAGGTGATGTTGCTACATATTCTGCAGGATTCATTGAGGCTATGATATAGAATCCTTCTTCTGCTAGTACGTCTCCCAGTTTGGGTATTTTTACTAGCCCTTCATCCATAGCTGCTAATAAGACATTTTGAGTTCCTTCATTCAACCTATTTATTTCGTTTAAGAACAGTATTGATCCATTTTTCATTGCTTTGGTCAATGGGCCTAGCATAAATGAATCCCAGCAATATCCTTGATTTATTACTGAGGGAGGATCAAAATGTCCTATTAAGTTTGATGCAGTATATCTTTCATCTCCATCTACTCTCTCTAATGCTTGAGAGTAGTAGTTTGAAATTGAATGCGCTAAGAACGTTTTTCCTGTGCCTACATCTCCTTCTAGCAATAAATGTTTTTTTGCTAGTTTTGCAGCTAAACAGAGTTTTAATTCGTCTTCTCGTCCTACTATGTTATATTTCTCTTTGATATCTTCTACTAAATCTATTATTTTGGACACGGTCATTGTTTTTCTTCCAACCTTGAGTGCAATATCTCTAGTTCTTCTAGTTCATTTTAGATTATATCGGCTTAATCCTATTTATGAGGTCTTAGCAATATATAAGTGATTTGATCTTTATTTGAACCAAAAAGTTTCTACTTAGATTAAAGTTCGTAAAACTCTTGGATGCTTCTGTTAATAAATTAATCGACAGCTGTTTTTTAATTGTCTTTTTGCTCTGTTTTACCTTCTTTTACTTGTTTTTAGCAAAATTCTGTCTGCTTATTTTTTAATTAGCTTTTCAGCATTTTTTTTTGAAAATGTTTTTTATATGGATTAGCTAATGTATACTTAATGATACCATTGACTTATTTTTTTGATCGAAAAGCTTTAACCGGTGCATTAGTTGCTTTATTTATTGTTGTTTTTTCTACCGCTCTTATGGTTAGCATTATTGATAACCAAGATCTTACTACCATGAAAGAGGATATTGCTTCCCGTAAAGGCAATTTTTGGGGTTTTGTGTGGGTTGTTCTTTTTCTTATAGCTCTTCCTAATGCATTCTTTATGGATGCTTATCTCCCAATTGACCTTATGGAGGACATTGGAGCGAACAATCTCGATGGAAATGCTAACATTGGTATTATTATTTACCTTCTATGGATGGTTGGGCTATTCTTAGGCGGATTAGCTTCTGCCGGTGGTATGCATAAAGGAGCCGGTAGTGCCGGTCTTGCTGCCTTTATTGTTTCACTTGTCTTCAGCATTTTTACTATTCTTTATGACGGTGAAATTTTCTCATTCTCTCTTTCATTCTTCAGCGGAATTTGGGGTTTTATTGTTATTTTCTTGCTAAGCTGGGTCATTGGAAGTCTTCTTTTAATTTCTACAATTGGATCCATTGTCGGAGGTCTTGGAGGAGCTCTTGGTAAAACTTTCCTTGCAAAGCCTAAAGGTAATGACTAACCATTTTTTCTTTTTGTAACAATGGACTTATGGTATTTATTTTTAAGTGAATAATTCCTTTTTAACTTGAGAGATAATGACGCAAGAAGAGCATTATACTAGCACCGGCCAACATGATCTTTCCATCTCTTTACCTTGGGTTGAAAAATACCGTCCTGCAAGTATCACCGATCTTGTCGGTAATGACAAAAACGTTGATGCTCTTACTTCTTGGTTAAAGAATTGGGGTAAACCTAAAATCAAAAGAGCTGCTTTAATTATTGGTCCTGCCGGCTCTGGAAAAACCTCCTTTGCTTTTGCGACAGCTAATGATCTTGGTGTTTTTGTTGTTGAAATCAATGCTTCTGACAAGCGTAACAAAAGTGCAATTGAAGAGAAAGTTAAAGGAGCAACTATTTTTAGTTCTTTAACTAATTTCCTTGACGGTACCTCTACTTCTTACGAAAGAGTGGTTTTGATTGATGAAGTCGACGGTCTTCACGGTAATCGAGATCGTGGAGGAGCACCTACTTTAAGTAAAATAATCAAAGAAACTTCAGTTCCAATCATTATGACTGCTAATAATCCGAATGCTAACCCTCTTTCTAGTCTTAAAAGAGTCTCAAAAGTCATTATTTTTTCTTCCCTCTCCGATAAAGACATTTTTACTGCCTTATCACCTATCATCCAGAATGAAAATGTCAAGATCACCAAGGACCAGCTTAAAACTATCATTACTAATGCCCAAGGAGATCTTAGAGCAGCAATTAATGATTTAGAAGCCTTTCACAGAAGCACAGATAATAGTCTATTAGGCGCTCATCGTAATCAGCAAGATGAGTTAGTTGATGCTTTCAGAAAATTGTACCAATCGAAAACTTATGAAGAGGCAACTAAGGCCTTTAATGAAACATCGATTGATTATCGATTGTTGTTGCAGCACTCATATGATGTTGTTTCTAATCAAGCTATAAACACTCGTGAAAGAATAGAAATGTTCGAAGCTTTGGCTCAAGCAGACCTTTACCTATCGCGTATCTATAGAAGACAAAACTGGAAATTGTTAAAACATTTCTTTACATTTCTTTCTGCAGGAATTGTTCTTTCTAAGCAATCACCAGCTAAGCAAATGAGGTATATTTCTTTCCCTGAGTATTATCAAACCATGGGAAGATATAAGTCGCTTAGGTCAAATCGGGATAAAACTAGCAGTCTTATTGCTAAAAAATTTCATTCATCTAAATATCGCTTTAACCATGAAATTTTGCCTTTCCTTAAATTCATTTTCAGTAAAAATCCCTCCAAAGGGGCTGAAATTGCTGCTTGGCTTAATTTATCCCTTGAAAATCTTTCAATTTTTCTCCCGGAAAGAGTTGTGGGTCAAATCACTCCTTTCTTTGAAAAAGCTAGAGAAAAAGTTAATACCTCAAGAATTATTATAAAAGAAGCAGAGCATAGTCCATTTTTCGATGACCAAACAAGCGAATCTGATGAAGTTTCCGGCGCAGAGGTTCCAAATGAAGGCAAGGTTAATGAAATTCAAGAAGATAGCGATCAAGAAATTATTTCTGAGATAACTTCTGAAGATGATTCTGATGAAAAAGATGAGGAAATTGAGGAAAATGATGATCCGGATAGTCAAATGACATTAGATGATTTTTTCTGACAAATTATTCTTCTTTGACGTATGAAGAACTTTAAAATAGCTTTAAGGCTTTTTTTTAATCAGTATGTCAGCTGATGAATTACTATCAAGTTATAATTGTTCGATTGCAGATATGGAATACATTTTACAGTTTATGAAGAACCAAAATATCAGTCCACAACTCGCTTTACGAAGAATTAAAGCTTTTGGTACTTTAGAACAAAAGATGGAACAGTCTAAGGATACAAAAGAAAAACTGAAAGAACTTAATTCTGAAGTAGAGGAGATGAATGAAGAGCTTCGCAAGTTACAAGAAGATAAAGAGAGAATACTTGCTGAAAAGGAAGAGCTTGAATCTCAAAGAAAAGATCTTGAGGAAGAAAGAGAGCGATTAGAGAAAGATCAAGAAAATTTATTAATCGAAAAAGAGGCTCTTGAAGGCCAAACTAAACAGCTCAAAGAAGAAATTACTGAAGTTAAGAAAAGAGAAACTTCACACGATCAAGAAAAGCAAAAATTGCAGGAGCAAATCTCATCCCTACAGACAGCCTTTGATAAAAAAGAAGAGGAATCACTTGAAGAAGAGGAAGAATTCCAAAATATCTTCACTCGAGTTGATAATGTAAAAGAGAATCTTAGAAGTTATGCTTCCCAAAGTGATGCTCTATCACCTTTTCTTTTTGAAATTATCAGCCTTATAAGCAGAAGTATTGAAAATAGTGAAAAAATACCTGATGATTTTCTAGAAAAGCTTCAAAGTACTATTGGTTCAGTCAGCGAAACAGTTGCTAGTTCAATTTCAAAGGATATACCTGAAAAAGAAACCGTTTCTGAGAAGAAGGAAGAAAGAGTCCTAGATGAAATGACTGAAAGTGTAATTAACCTCTTCATAGAATATGTTGAGGAGTCTCAAAACAATGACGACTTTCGTAACAGAGTCGGTGCCATGACTGATATGGATGATTCTTACGAGCTTATTGGAAGCATTGGTCTTTCACAAATTTACTCCTACCAAATGGGTGATATTAGTATGAAAGACGATTTGATCGCTCTACTTAATTCATGGAAAGAATCGGGTATACCACGATAGAATAGTTCACTATATCTCGAAATTTTACTATTGAAGGTGATTATTGTCTCTAAAGAGTTTAGAAGAAGAAACCATTATCTTGAGCTTTATCTTGATGATGAAACTTGGAACAAATACCAAGATTTAGTTGAACTCTATGGAGATGAGAACCACGACGCCATTACTGAAATCTTCAATATGGCTCATAAGAGAGAATTTGATTCCCTTCCTGTAGTTGGCCAAAATGGTCTTAACTCATTCTTTGATCAGCTTGAATCAGTTATTCGTATTGCTGGTTTTAGTGAAATTTTTCAAGACGATATTTGGATGAAACTAAAAGATATCATTTCACTTCTCAAAGATAGTCCTAGAGGTATCACGGGAGCAATTTCACGAATTTATAACGATCTATTTATTGGTTCTCTTGACATTATAGGTGTTAACATCAAAAGCTCTCTTCTTGAGAATATGGAAAAAACTATCAAAGCAGCAGGTCATGAAGATCTTCTTCATCGAAAACCTCCCCCTATGAAAATACTTGAACATACAGATCCTGAGGCTATTGATCTTCCAATTAGTAATGCAGAGGAGGGGAAGGACACACCCCCAGTTCAAGAGGTTCAACCCCCAAAACAAGCAAAAACTAAACCGGCTAGACCAGCTAAAAAACGCTCGATACCTTCAGATGAAACGAGACAATCTGTTGAGGGGACCGTTCAAGCAACAATGGATCCAAGCCAGTTCGATGAGCTTCGATCTTCACTTGAACAAATGAATCTGTTAGATAACAAACTAGATGAAATGATGAAAGTAATGAAAAGAATTGCTCGAACATCCAGACAAGGTCCATCAATGGTTAGCGCTGGTAGACCTCAATCAAGAATGCCAGATGGACAAGCTCCTTCTATTCGTACATTGAAAAAAGGTGAGAAGGGAGATGCTGCTCCTGAACGTCCTCCTCTTGATTCAATTATCGATGAAATTTTAGTTTCATGGGATGCTTCAGATGAAGAAAGTTCAGCTGAGCCTTCTGAAGAAGAATAGTCGTCAGTTTAGTTAACTTTTTACAGTTTAACATTACTAATTATTTTCTAGATTTAAGAACGACATCTCTAATTACTTCAATCAATTCTTGTCTGGCTTTTACGAAGTCAGCTAGATTACCATACCTTGTTTGGTCCAGTACTGAAAATTCGACTGAGATTACTTCATTTCTATTCTCAAGTTCGTCAAACTTTTCTTTCAAGCTGAATGTTGCTTCGTAAGTTGCTCCTTTGATTAAGCTAATTAGTGACTCTTCTAAGATAACTAATTCTCCGAAAAGTCTTCTTACTTGACTTGATTCTTTATCAATGATTTTTGAGCGTTCAAGTAATGATGAGATAACTGCTGAGGAGCGGAAGAGTTCTAAGTATTGATCTACTGATAATCCTTCCATCAATTCATCAAGATCTCCAAGCTTATCTTGGAGCAGATTCTTAATCGGTGATTCTTCTTTTGATGGGATGATAATAGTTGATGTTTCTGCGGGTGGAAAAGGAATAGCAGCCTTTCTCTCTACTACAGGTACAACTTCTTCTATTGGGGTTATATCAGTAATTGATAATGGTTTTTCTAGAATTACAGTTTCTGAAGGTACTTTCTCTGGGGTTCCTTCTGCTCCAACAACTTCTATTGGAGCTGGTATTACTGCCACTTCCGCTTTTTCTACTGGTGCTTTGGGTGTTCCCTTCTGTTCCACCTCAAAAATACCTATTGAATTTTGTGGACCTGGGAAGATTAACTCCATTGCGTGATTTCCAGTCATATCAGCGGCCATTACTGAATACACTAATGTTTGTGCATTATGTGACCAAAGTTCTGTTCCATCCTTGTTATAAGCTAAGAGCTTGAATATTCCTCCAATAACTATTTCAAATTCTCCGTCACTATCAATATCTGCCACTGCACATGATAATGCAGAATTACCTATCAAAGGTATTTCCCATATATCTTCAAGGTTTGAGTTTAGAAGCCTTAATTTATTATCTCTTGTTCCTATAACTATTTCTAACTCTCCATCTTTATTGATGTCTTCAACAGCCATACAGTATATTGGTGCACCAAAGTCGCTTCTTTCTTTTATCGTTACACCATTGCTTAATATTTTTACAGACCCGCTTTCGGTTCCAATGATGAATTCTTGGCTTCCATTTCCATAAAGATCTACAGTTATTAGACATCTTGCCAATGAATCGCTATTTATTTTCCAAATTATTTCACCAATCGAGTTAAAGGCAGTTATGTAGTTATCTTGTGTTGAGACTATTATTTCTGGTGCTCCATCATTATCTGCGTCACCGAAATGTATTACCCATACTTCAGTTCCAAACGTATGTAACCACATTTTTGTTCCGTCAGCTGTAAAAGCTCTTAACGTCCGATCCGTTGATCCGGCTACTACCTCATATTTTCCATTTTGGGTTATATCGGCACAGACAACGCTCCTTATGTAGTCACCAAATTTGACAAACCATAATTCGCTGCCATCATTATTGAAACATTTCAATGTTTGATCATGTCCTGCAGCTACTAACTCAAGTAAACCATCACCATCTAAATCGCAGGCATCTGCACATATTACAGCTCCATCAAAGAAGGCACGCCATTTTTTTGAAATTGGAGCAGAAGTTTCACTCATAATTATCACTAAATCTGTTAATATTTATATCGAAGATAGAATCCTCTTAAACTTTTCATATTGAACATTAATTCCTATGTCAAATGATTAACTAAATAATATTAGTTTTTTTGCATTAAATACCTCTAAGAAAGTTTAACGTCATCTTTTCCTCTACGGCGGATTGTTATTGAAGGTTCTATCCCCATGATTTTTCGATCCAATCGTTGGAGACCTAACAATGTTAACTGATATCCGTATGACAATTCACCTGTAGATAGCCTTTTTTTTATAACTGAAAGCGTTTTTTCCTGTAAATCAATTGACCTTTGCTTGAAATATTGATATGCTTCACTCACTAGCACTTGCTTAAGCAGTAAATCATTTTTTTCTTCTCTTATCTCAAGTTCGCTTTTTTCTGGTTCAACTGCTTCAGAAGCTTTTTTCTGGTTTTCAAACTGGGCAATTAATTGACGTTTTTTTCGCTCTCTAATTTCTTCTATCGTCAAGTCTTTTGTCATTAAATGATCATTCTGCAGTTCCCTCAAAATAGTTTCTTTACTTGATTTTTTTTACCACAAAATTCATTTGATATTTGACTCAGTGTATATTAGGTATGCTTGAATGAAAGTTAACGATCTTATTCCCAAATCAACCTTTTCAGAAATTTATATACGTGTCATCCAAAAGCAAGCTCCTCGTAGAGTAAAGACAAAACGCGGGCGCCAGACCTACGTTAATGAGATATTAGTTGGAGATGAGACAGGTACGGTTATTTTTAGCTTATGGGGCTGGAAGACGGGAGATGAAATACATGTTAATCAATGCTTAAAGATAAATGATGGATGGGTTTCAGAATATCTAGGAACAAAATCAGTTACTTTGGGAAGAGAAGGATATTTTACTCCAGTTCCTGATGATGGTACAATACCTACAGCTAGTGAGTTATTGAAAACATCTCACTAAAGAAATCACTTGATAGTGTTTATTTCGGAAAAGCAAGAAAGCCAATTCGATAAACAAAATCTTCAGTGGGGTCTACTAGAAGATCTATAGAGGATTTAAAGAGGTTTATGAAACGTATTTTCGACTGTAGAGGTATTTTTTCAAGATTGATTTTGGTTTTCTTTATCATCCTAATGGCCTTATTCAAGTAACCAATTGAAAAAGAACTTTGAATTGAAGAATAGCTTTGAAGTAGGGCATCAATGATTTCAGGATTAGGAGTTTTAAATTGATTATTGACAACGTGATTGATGAAATAGTAAAAATTGGCTAGTGAGTTACTAATATTCTTTTTTTCCGAGGACGCATTCATTAACAGCTGTTTGATAGCTTCATTCTGTTTTATTATATGAATTAGTAATTCCTCTACTGTGAAATCTTTTGTTTCTGCAAGAATAGCCATCTTATCAAGTATCTGATTTTCTTCTATTTCTGGAGAGTAGAGCACAACTAATATGCATGCAGCTGATATTGAAGAATATCTGAAAAGTTGATCCAGGTGAACTAAAGGATAAAAATGAGATAAACCGTGATTTACTACTTTTAGTTCTATAAAAATCTCTTCTGGGAATATTTGATTTCTTACAATTAAATCAGGAGAGTAAGTTTTTTCTTTGATTATTATGCTAGGCGGTGATGAATCGACTGATGATTTTTCCATTTTCTTTTCAAGTAGATTTTTTACTGTTTCAAGGTCTGATTGCGAATGATTATTTGAAGTATCCCATTTTTCGGTGTCTAAGATCCACTTTTTTTGAAGAAATTGGTCTACAAGTAGTGTAATTGGTTGAATAAGTTCATTAGGCGTTTCTTCATAGGCAAGCTTTAGATTTTTGTTATAATCAGCTAAAGTTTTCGAAAGAAAGGTTTCTAGAAAACTCACGTCAACTTTATCAGCATTAATTGATTCTTGAGTTAGCTTCTTTGCATTAACCCTCCCTCTGTCCGAAATAGCTCTTGTGGGGTAACCAAAGATTCTAAAGAGTGATTTATTTGTATGTGGAAAATGAGAGAATGAGCTTATAAAGTTAAGACAAGCTTGCTTCCTCCATTCTCCAAAAAATTGTTTCATGTCCAAGGATGAATATTCTTTCAGATAAATAGAAAGATACTCCTCTGCAAATATAGCTAAGCGGCTTATTAGGGTATCTTCTTTACTTAGTGTTGAAAAAGATCTGATCGGGCTATATCTTGTTTTTTCACCAAGTATATGTTTCTTCAATCGATCAAATCTAGGATCATCCAGATTTAAGACCAACTCATCTATTGTCATGATTCACATCTCTGAAAAATTTATTGCTTGAAAGTGCTTCAGTTATTATAAGCTCTTTATTGCTTTAAGAATTTCTGAAGCTTTCAGGGGCGAGGTTCTTAAAGTGGTAGCTAGTTCTTCAGAGGAAGCATCTTTTAATCCTTCAATTGATCCAAAGGTCTGCAAAAGAAGGGAAGCTCGTTTAGAACCTATTCCTTTAATTTTTTCAAGTGACGATGCTTGAACTGATTTCCCACGAAGCAACTTATGATAAGATATGGCAAAACGGTGAGCTTCATCCCTAATCTGTCTAAGAAGGAGTAATGCTATATGATTTTTATCTAATAAAATAGTGTTCTTTTCACCGGGGAGTACAATTGTTTCTTCTTTCTTCGTTAAACCAACAATTGGGATCTCTAGTTTTAATGCGTCTAGTGCCTTTAGTGCAGCATTTATTTGACCCAAACCTCCATCTATTAAAATTAAATCTGGTAGATCCTCAGTTTTAGCATACCTTCGATAAATTATCTCATTCATTGAAGTAAAATCATCAGGCTTGGTATCCAAGCTTTTTATTCGAAAACGACGATATTGAGCTTTTTCTGGAAAACCTTCGGTGAAACGAACAGATGCCCCTACGGTGGCAGTTCCTTGAAGAGTTGAAACATCAAAACCATCAATTCTTTGGGGTAAGTTATCTAGCTGAAGAATTTCTTGAAGGCTAATTATTTGAGGCTTAGGGTCCCTTCTTTCAGAAGATAAGCTTAGATTTCGAGAGATAGCTAGTTTTGCGTTTTTTTCAGCGGTTTGAATTAGTTCCTTTTCAGCTTTATTCCTAGGTTGTCGGATTCTTCCCTTTATTTGAAAAATAGAAGTATCACTTTTTATTGAAAGAACTATAGGAAAAGGTTTCATGTCCCTTGGGTAAAATTTGTCCAAGAATTCAAAGAGAGGGGTCATAAAGGTCTTTTCTTCAGATGGTAAAACAATTGTCTCTGATCCCGTTACTCTAGCATTTCTTATCCTCAAAATGCCTACTCCCAGTAATTCATTCTCTTCATCAAAGAAATATCCAATAAGATCACAATCTGTCAAAGGTAAGGAAGAAACAGATTGTTTTGATAGTGTTTTCTCTATTGATGTAAGAATATCTCTTATTTTAGCGGCTTGCTCAAATTCAGATTCTTGGGAATATTCCCACATTTTTAACTTAAGTTCATCAATTAATTGAGGTATTTCACCTCTAATGAACTGTTGGAGTTTACTGATATTTTCTCTATACAGTTTTTCGTCAACCGCTCTCCAGCAAGGACCGAAACAATGCTTTGTTCTTCTCCTAAAACATCTTTTTGACCAGTCTTCATCTTTCGATTTAAGGTCTTGTTTTATTTCATAAGAACAGTCAGCCACAGGAAACAGATCAATAAGAAACTTGATTGTTTTTTTGAGAGCAACTTTGCTGGTATAAGGACCATAGAAACGAGATTTAGTAGCTGTTCGTTCTCGAGTAATTAACACTCGAGGGTAAAAATCATCAGTTATTTCCAAAAAAGGATATGATTTATCGTCGGTCCATTTGTCATTCAGTGGAGGATTATGTTCTTGGATAAGGTTGAATTCTAGTAAAAGTGCTTCTTTCTCATTAGAAACGGCTATTACTTCAATCGTTTCAGCAAGCTCTTGAATAAATTGACTCTTGGTGAAAGTAGCAGACTCTTGAAAGTGAGATCGAAGTCGGTTATGTAGATTATTTGCTTTACCTATGTAAATTACTTCTCCCGATATATTTCTGATAATATAAACTCCGGGCTCCTTTGGAATTTTAGACAATTCATCTTTAGGATAAATTTCAAAAGAACTCATTTTTTCACCTTAAAGGATGGTAGAAAGTTAAAAATTTAAAAGTTTAAGATCAGTCAATAATCGAAATGAAGAAACTAAGAAATATAGAAATCATAGAAATTTTAAGAACCAACAAAATGATTTCTTAAAGAGTTGAAAGAAAGTAAAGAAAGAATTTATCTCAAGATTGATTTTACTCAATTATGATTCTCTTTCAAGATAATCATTTATATTACGCAAAAGGACTGAGAAGGCATCTTCTACCATGTCTCCCGTCTTTGCTGAAGTTTCAATATAGGGGATTTCAAACTCGCTCCATTTTGAAAGATCTTCTGCATATGACATGCCTCGTTCTCGAGTTACGTGATTGGGAGTAGTTTCTCTAAGATCAGATTTGTTACCTATCAAAACCATGGGAACAATTCTTCCCTTATTGTTATCCAATAATTCTCGGATCCAATTTGGTATTTTCTCAAAGGTATCAGGCCGAGAAATATCAAAAACTAGTAGTGCTCCTGCTGCTCCTCTGTAGTAAACTTCACGAACGGATGAAAAACGAACTTGCCCTGCTAGATCCCATATTTGGCTGATAAACTCTTGATTATCAATAGTCACTCTTTTAACAGCGAAGTCAGCTCCTATCGTCATAGCATATGACTGTTTGAAACCTTCTCCCAAGTACCTCTGGCGCAAAGCTGTTTTTCCGACTGCTCCTTCACCAAGGAGACATATTTTGAATATACGACGATTTTGAGCAGACATTTTTTTTCCTCATTAATTTGTCTTATGGGCTATATATGCTGTTAAGCCTTATATATTTAATAATCTTATTCATCAGTTTATTAAGTAGTTTTCTTTGATTATTTAAGGTTAAGAATTTATCTATTTATTTCTATCATTAACAGCTGTTCTCTAAACATACTTTCTGATTATTATTTTATTAAACCTTACTAAACAACGTCCAACATTGGAAAAACAAAGAAGGAAAATAACAAAATTATAACCCACAAAGCAGCAAAGAGGTTGTCAAAGACAAATAACCAAAAAAGCCATTTGAGGCCATAAACAAAAAATAAAGAAACTAGATAAGCTAAGAAGCTGAAGGAAAGCCAAAAGAGTGTAATGGCGCTGAAAATTTTAAGCTTGAAAAAAGAAGAAAAAAGTAAAAAAAGAGAAATCAAGGAGAGGGAAAAAAAATAATTAGTAAGAAGTGGTTGAAACATCTCGTTTTCGTTTAGGTTTAGATTTGAAGATCTCACTCCAAGCAGAAGTAACACGATCAGCATCATCAGGGTCTGCATAAACACGGGTTATTATGAACTTAGAACTGCTAGTAGGGTCACCACTGAGACCACGGATATAACGGGTTTCACTAAGAGCCTCTTGAAGGGTGATAGAGCGGTTAACAGGACGATTACGTGAGCTGTTAGAAAAGATGAAAATACGACTAACATCAAATTCGTCAGAAGAAATTGTAGAAAGACGATAAGTTAGATCAGTTGTAAGCTTAGGAAGAGGTTCATTACGAGCTTCAAAGTAAGAGTTAATCTTGGAAATAAACTCATTTTCAGCTGCTTCGCGAGAGAGCTTGTTAAGATCAATTTCCATACCAATCTGAGGGTCAGTGTAAATGCCTTCATAAACAGCTTTCGGAAGAATACGATGGAAAAGACGACGGGCAGCATGACGAGCAGGTTCAATTGCAGGGTCAGAAGAAGACATGATCTCACCCATCAAAGAGTATTCATTAATGTCGGTGAAAGTATCAAGGTCTTTGGTACGAGTTAAAAGATCAAGAGGTTCAATAGAAGATTCAAGCATCTGTTGAATAAGAATATCGGCAGCACGAGAAGTTTTATGAAAATAAATGGTTTTATAGAGGAAAAAGCGACCGATAAGAACAGAATAGATATCATCAAGGATTTTAAAGCGGTAATGAACAGAGGGAGTACCATCGTGATCAGAGATAAGAGTGTTATCGATAAGACGACGAATAGGGAGAGAACCAAAGTGAGTAGAACCACAAAAGTAGGAATCACGAAGCATAAAATCAAGACGGTCAGCACCAAGGGCACCTTGAACAATAGAGTGAAGAAGAGGAGAATCACCGGACCAGACAGCAGCAAGGTCAGAGGGAGAAAAACCGAAATCACCTAAAATATCAGAAAGGGGAGAAGAAGACATAATGACATCCCTGTGCTTATCATGCCCATGCGGGATCCCAGGATAGATGCGCTTGTAAACAATATCATCCCACTGATGTGAAAAGGCCGAATGCCCGATGTCATGTACTAGAGCAGCCATGCGTGCAGTTTTCACCATTTCCCTTTTTTCCGGTTCCCCATCGAATATCTTTTCGGCGTATAATCCAGCTATATGCATTACTCCCATCGAGTGAGCTAATCTGTTATGAGTTCCAGAAGGATAGACCATTCTTACTCCCGATAATTGACTTATCCAACGAAGTCGTTGGAACATAGGAGTGTCTACTATTGCAACTTCTGCTTCATCAAGTATGATGTTGTTATGTATTGGATCACGTACAGTCTTTGAGCCCATTGTTTATAATTTCGTTGAGGTGCCTTATATACTTATAGACAGAATAAGATTGTATATATCAATAGACCTATCTAAGGAGTATATTTAGTGAAAATCAAGCAATTAGCCAGTTTTTGTTAAAAGAAGGGGGGGAGGAGGTTAAAAACAGTACTTGTTTTTGTGGAATCATCGAAGACATCAATCATCAAAGTATGAACTAATCAATTGTTGATCATTGCCATTCATTCCTTTTTTCAAAAGACGAATTTTCATAACCAATTTCTCAATTGACTCATCATTACCTTGACCTAGAAGCTCTTCAAGTTGCCCATAAGTTCCTCACTTGATACTGCTATAGTGATGTATAATCGTTTTCTCTAATTTTTTGCTGAATTGGCTTCTCCTTGTTGTTCCAGTATTGATAACTCTATTTTTTTAACTAAACTTGGATCAAAACTAACTATTCCCGCCTCCCATGACATTCCTTGTGTTGATCCGGTATATAGATTCATTGATGATACTATTGCTATTGCCTTGTCTACAACTATTAACTTTGCATGAACATCATCTTTATAGAATAGTTTTATTCCTGATTTAATCATTTTTTTATGAAATGCTGTTCTTTTTTCTTTGAGTTTTTTATCAAAAAAGCCTTTGTTATCAGGTTTTCTTGTTATCAAAATAATATTTAGCTTCTTTTGAGAAATCATATCTTCCAATATTTCTCCTTTAGTTGTACCATCTACAAAGGGGTTAATAATCAGAATTTCCTTAGAAGCATTAAAGAATAAATCATCAGTAATAGTTGATAGTTTCGCACTTTCCAAGTAATGGTGGTCTTCACCTTTATAATTATCTCTGTCTTTTTCACTCAACTTACCTTTAATATTAACAATCAACGCATCTTTTATCTCTTCAGTAATTTCTTCTTCTTCTTCCTCCTCTTCTTCTTCTATTATTTCTTCTTCTTTTCCTCCTTTGTAATATTTCTTATATTTTTTATACAACTCGTACTCTACTTTATACTCTCCTTCCTCATTTTTGCTTATCTTTTCTTTTGAGTGTAGTTCCCTTAAAGCAATATTCAAACTCTTTGGTGATATTTTCGTTTTTTCATAGATTTCCTTCCAAGTTTTTGCTCCTTCTATAGCAATTGCCTTAATTATCTTCCCTTTCCAGGATCCCAGATATTCAGGTTTTTCTGAACTCATTTTTAATCATTTTGTTCTTTTTTTTCTCTTTTAAAAGCTTTCTTCCCTCTTTTCTTTCTTTTTTCTCCTATTCTATTCTCCTTCTATCACCAAGTTTACCGTTGTTTTCACATTGCTTTTATCCGGTATGTCTCTATCTATATGTGCTCCCGGTTCTATATTCACATCATTCCCTATTTTTATCCCTGGGAAAATAGTGGTATTTGACCCTATTATTGAGTTATCTCCTATCACTGTTCCTAGTTTTTTCAATCCGGTCGGCATTTTTTCTTCCTTTACCGTCATTACTATTTCTTTCATCTCTGGAAATTTGACATTTACCGTCATCGTTCCTGAGTTAACGCTTACTTCTTTTCCTATTACGCTATCTCCTATATAGCACAACCTGTTAATTATTGCCCCTTCTAAGGTTATGGAATTCTTTACCTCTACTCCCATCCCTATTAGCGATTTTTCTCCAATTACACTATTTTCTCGTACCAATGAATTATTTCCTATAAAACAATCTTTTCCAATATAAACTGGTCCTGAAATATGCGTTCCTGCCTTTATTTTTACTCCTGATCGTATTATTATTGGTCCTCCTTCAAATGTAACATTTGCACCTATTGATGTTTCTTCTGCAATATGTATTCCTTTATACCTTGCAAAGAGAATTTTTGTTGCCTCAAATAAATCCCAAGGTCTTCCAATATCTACCCAGTCATCACTTATTATTGCTCCAGCTACTGTTTTTCCTTGCTCTATTGCTTTGTTAAAACTTTCACTGAAGGTTATTCCTTCCTCAATTTGCTCAAAAACTTCAGGAGTGAGTATAAAACTTCCCGCTACTATATAGCGATTTTTTACGGCTCTCTTTTCCCCTACGTTTA
>DAOWED010000111.1 GCA_030638685.1 Candidatus Heimdallarchaeota archaeon
AGGCATTGCTGCCAAAAAATACCGTTTCCGAGTTTATGACTTAGAAATAACGTTTGATACCGACAATAAAATCTGGGCAAGAATAGATGCATTTGTACTTCTTGCAAAATGGGTTCAACAACATTTTATGCAATGGTTTGCTAAAATTCATGAAGAGTCAAAGGGAGAAATAAGAGGTAAGTTAGAAAAAGCAAGAGTTTAGTTTTTATTGTTAGATTGAGCAGAAATAACTAGATTTAAATGTCTTAAATAGCCCAGAAAGATACTTACTTTTTTCAGGTGGAATAATGACTTACCAAGCAATTTTTTTTGATGTTGATGGAACACTGACTTTTTCAGAGCCAGCTTGGTTGCAAGTGCATGCTGAAATGGATACTTTAGACAAAGAGAAGAAATATTATGACGCCTTTTTTAGAGGAGAGTTTGATTATTTTACCTGGGCAAAGATGGATGCCTCCCTCTGGAAAGGACAACCAGTAACCAAGTTTGAAGCTGCTTTCAAAAATATCGAGGCCGGTCTACGACCTGGCGTAAAAGAGGCTTTTTCTATTCTCAAGAAAAATAATATTCTTACTTATCTTGTCAGTAGTGGTATTTTTCACTTTGTAGAACAAGTAAGTACTATTATTGACGCAGATTATGCTATCTCCAACATTATCGAGAAAAAAGATGGCTATCTAACGGGGAAAGTAACAGTCAACGTTTCAGATGACAAATCTGGAGTATTGGTCAATTATGCAAAAGAGCACAAACTAGATCTTCAGAAATGCGCCGCTGTTGGGGACGGTTTCAATGACAGAACAATGTTTAAGGCTGTTAAAACTAGTCTCGTTATTGCTCCAAAGGATGAAAAAACTAAAAATGCTGCTTCTGTAGTCTGTCAAACACCTGATGATTTCAGGAAGGCTTTAATGCTTCTATTCGATGAAGAAACAGTTATTTATCAAGATCTAGAAAAATCACTTAATAAAAGTGCTTAGTCGGTGAGTCTAAGAGGTTCACGGCTTTTACCAGCTATTTCTTTTTGAATAATCTCTTCTGCTTCATCTATTTCAACATCTATCAGGGTCAATTTTTCAATTTCAATCTCTATATCCGATGGAACTATTGTTGGATGATATTTTTTTCCCATACCCAACATTTTCAGCATAAATCCACTTAAGCTCAACCTTTTCTTTCGGATAATTACTTCTGGTGCATAAATTATTCCTTCTATATGCATGTTATCTTCTTTTCTAACCGCAACAAAAAGTCGAAAACCATTGCTAACCGTTGAAAATTAAGTATTAACTCTTTAGTAACTTAAGTGTTCTCTAACAATCGACAATTGTGTTAAAAAAATGATACAATCTAAAACGAATATTTCTTGAATAATAAATTTTTAACCTAGAAAAAGTTATAACATTGAAAAACTAATTATACGTAGAAAGAAAGGTGATTACAATTAATCCTAGATCTTTAGCTGAAGAACTACTAATTATTAATCTTGATCAGAAAAAAAGAGACTTCACAGTCGTTAACAAGAAATATACTGAAGTAGCTCTTGCCGGAGCAATGCTTCTAGAGCTCACTCTTCAAGGAGTAATTGCTCTTAGAAAAAGTGAGATTCACGTAATCAGTGAAAAAGAGCTTGAGGATCCTCTGCTTAATAAAGCCTTTTCACTAATTAAAGGAGAAGAAGAAGTTTATACTGCACTATATTGGCTTAGAGAGTTTGAATACTCACTGGGAGGAATTAAAAAACAGTACTTAGATCGTTTAATAGCTAATAATCTTATTGCCAAAAAAGAAGAAAAAATCTTATGGATTATACCTGTTACAAAGTACAAGTTAGTTGATCCTAAGAAGAGAGAGCAAATTAAACAAAGGATCCAAGATGTGGTTATTACTCCTAAGGAAGTTGATCCAAGAACCCTCGCAATAATGAGCCTTATTTACGCTACCGATTGCACCGGTGAGATTTTTACCACCAAAGAAATTGAGGAATATATTGCTCAAATTAGAGGAATGGTTGGTGGAGAAGAAATTGGTAAATCGATTTCTTATACAATTCAGATGATTATTGACGCCATTATGAGAAGTTACATCGCCAATCCTATGACTGCCTTTTGATTTAAGGCATTTAACCTGATCTAATTTTTCTTTTTTTCTCCTATCTCTTGATTTTTTTTATTTTCTTTCTACCTCTACCACTCATTCTTCATTATAAAAAGACTTATTAGATTTAAAGAATATATCCAACTAAATAGTTAGTTAAATGGTTATGAAAGGAAAGAAGTGAGAAAAATGAGTTTGGTAAAAAGAGTAAGAATTCCAAAGTATCCAAAATGGATAGATAATAACATTAGTAGGTCAAATGCATTAATAGCGTTTAGTATAAGTCTGGTTACATTGATGGAACCAAGCATAAGCTGGCTATTTTTCATTTTATTTGCAGATTATTTGCTAAGATATATTCATCCGAGGTTATCAGTACTATTCTGGGTAAACTATATTATAGGAAGAAAAGTATTGCAAACACCAATGAAGCCATACCCAGCTAAAACAAAAAGATTAGCAATATTATTGGGTGCAATATTCACAGGGACAATATCGGTAGGAGTAATAATGGCGAGTGAAGAATTAAGGATTGCAACAACAAGTATGCTATTATTTGCAACGTTCTTGGAAGGGTTTTATGGATTCTGCATAGGATGTAAACTCTACAAATATAGTCCAAAAGTAGCTAATTATTTTTTCAAAAGAAGACCGATCAACGCTTAAGAAGAAATTAGAGGGGGGAGTATCACTTTTTTTAAATTTGAAATTCAGCATTAAGATCAGAAATAACTTTATTCATGATCAGACCTATTTCAAATTGCAGTTGATCCAAACAATCAGTACCATCAATAAGGGTGAAAACAGCTTCAGGATTCATGATAGAAACAGTAACAGAATTTTCATCGAGGGAGTAGATAACAACATTACAGGGGAGAAGAACGCCTAACTCAGGAACCTCGGATAAACCTTTAAAGGCACGAGCAGGGTTACAAGCACCCAAAATCTTGTATTTGTAAAAATCTTGATTGATCTTTTCTTTAAGAATAGCTTGAAAATCAATTTCAGAGATAATACCAAAACCATGAAAAGCTAATTTTTCACGGGTAAAAGCTTCAACTTCAGCAAAACGGTCACTTGAAATATTTAAAGTAGTGGTTATAGAAACGGTCATAATAAAAGAATAGTATTAAAGTAAATAAAAGTAGTTTTAAATGTAAAAAAAGAAAAAGAAAGAAAGTGAAAACTATTGGACAATATTAAAATCGTTAAGATTCTGAAAAAGAGCATCAGAAGAACAAATTATTCTGCAATTCATTCTTAATCCTCATCTTTCGTCATGAGTTGAGCTATTTCTTCTTTGTATTTTCTCTGAGATTCCATCCTCAATTCTTTCAACGAATTAAGTTTAGTCCTCAATTCTTCCGTCCTATGTGAAGCTCTCAACTTCTGAACTTTCGTCTTAAAAGCTTTCACCACCTGAGATTCCTTCCTCAATTCTTCACCCCTCAACCGTTTCAGGTTCAATTCTTCCGCCCTATGAGATTCTTTCAACTTCAGAATGTCCAGCCTAAGAGATTCTGCCCTATGAGATTCCTTCTTCAATTCTTCAGCCCTCAACCGTTCCAGTATCAATTCTTCCTCCCTATGAACCTCCTTCAACCTCTGAATTTCCAGCCTAAAATCGTCCAATCTTAATTCTTCAAGCCTTAATTCTTTATTTTTCAGTTCTTGTAACCTCAACTCTTCCTCCCTATGAGATTCTTTCTTCAATTCGCTCAATCTCTGAATTTCCAGCTTAAAATCTTCTGCCCTATGAGCTTCCTTCCTCAACTCTTCAAGTCTCAATTCTCCTAGCTTAAGATTTTCCGCCTTATGAGATTCTTCCAATCTCTGAAATTCTTGCCTTAATTCTCCCAGCCTTAATTCTTCCGTCCTCAGCTCTTCCCCCTTCAGTTCTTTTAGTTTCAATTCTTCCGTCCTTTGGATCTCTTTCTTCATTTTATACAAATTCTGAACTTCTAGCTTGAAATCTTCTGCCCTATGAGCCTCCTTTCTCAATTCTTCAGCCCTCAACCGTTCCAGTCTAAGAGATTCGGCTATATGAGATTCTTCCAGACTCTGAACTTTCATCCTCAATTCTTCAAGCCTCTGAACTTCCAACCTCAATTCTTCCACCCTAAGTTCTTCAAGTCTCAATTCTTCAATTCGTAGTTCTTCAAGCCTTAATTCGTTCAAATCCTGAACGTCCACCCTAAAAGCGTCCAGCTTCAGAGAGCCGGTCTTAAATTCTTCCGCTCTCAACCAGTCCAGTTTAAGATTATCTGCTCTATGAGATTCATCCAAAGTCTGAGCTTCCAGCCTCACTTCTTCCAAATCCTGAACTTCCATTCTCAATTCTTCCACCCTAAATTCTTCAAACTTTAATTCGTTAAACTTCTGAACTTCCAGTCTAAAAGCCTCCGCTCTCTGAGCTGCCGTCTTAACTTCTTCATCCCTAAATTCTTCAAGCTTTAATTCGTTAAACTTCTGAACTTCCAGCCTAAAATCCTCCGCTTTCTGAACTGCTGTCTTAACTTCTTCACCCCTCAACCCATCCAGTCTATGATCTTCCGCTCTTTGAGATTCTTCCAGTTTCTGAAATTCGCTCCTCTGAAATCCCATGCATTCAAATAAATTTTCTACTTCGTCTTCTAAATGGCCATACCTCACTAGCTTTGTTTTTACTACTTCAAACATGAATTCTTGTAACTTTGCTATTTTTTCTTCAAGTAGGGTGTTCACTCGTTTCATTATTTTTGTATCTAGAACTATAGATAACGGTAACTCCCAAGTTTCTTCTTTTCTTGCTTTCTCTTCCCACTTTGTTCCCCAATAGATCGTTAAAGCATACATTGCCAAGGGTTCCAATGCAAATTTAATGTATGCTTGGTCATCAAGTAGAATATAGTGCAGTGCTCCAGTTGATAAAAGGTGAATCATAGTAAATAAATCACCAGGTCGAATAACAAACAAAGGTGTTTCTGTATTTAAGATATACTCATATTTTAAGTTCGCAAAAACCATCTTTCCTAAGAACTCTATTTCAATGGATCCGATCTGCATCCGTTTACAGAAAGTTTGGATTAAGCTAAACTCATTTCTTACAGGCAATTTCTCATTTTTATGGTAATATTCAGCAATAAATCGTAGCCATAGAGGGGATTTAACATATTCTTCTAACACTTCTTTAGTTTCAGCTGGAAGTCCCCGTTTTTCGATGATTTCTTTCATTTCTTCTGCAGAAAGATCCCATAACCGATAACTTTGCATAATACTTGGATCAGGTTGAAACAACTGGTTCGTATATAAGTTAAACATCTTATTCCGTATTGGGCACTCTTCCCAACCGTAACCTCTACTAGTCATTATAACACTACAATGAGGCTGAGAACTAAACTGGTCGAAAAGAACTGAAAATAATTGTTCGCGTGTATTTTTTTCAAGTTCGTCATAACCATCTATAAAGAAATAGATCGGTTTCTCTTCGCTTTGAGCCAAATAAGTTAATTGGGCTAAAGTCATCTGTGAAGTACTTTGAAAGACCAATTCACAAAAGGCTGTTAGTGATTCTCTCGCTGAAA
>DAOWED010000126.1 GCA_030638685.1 Candidatus Heimdallarchaeota archaeon
AAAAATGGCAGAAATATTAGAAAATGATATGCCTATCGGAGAACTCTCAAGTGAGTACCAAGTTATTACAGAGGAAGATTACCGTGAATCGCTGGAAAGAGGCACAAAAGTTGGTTTGATGAATCTTACAATCGTAGCTAAACACTCAGAAACAGGTAAATTGGTAGGTTTTAGTCAAGGAAGGATAATACCGAAAGATAACCCCTTACGTTGCTGGCAAGATGACACAGGTGTTTTAAGAGAACACAGAGGAAGTAAATTAGGTCTTACTTTGAAATATCAATTACTTCAGAAACTACTTGAAGAGACAGAAGTAGCTTATTGGACTACTTCAAATGAAGTGACTAATGTTCACATGTTAAAAATTAATCAGCTCCTTAAACACGAGGAATGGATCAATCAAAAAGGATAAGAAATTACTCGAGAAGAATGGGAAAAGTTTCTGCACTAGTTTCTTAAAATGTTCCTTTTTTCCAGCCAATATCTGTTCTTACCATCAAATGTTTTTTTATTGCCATTTTTGCAAGTTCTTGGTAGTATGAAAGTATTTTTTCGTCACCATAGAGTGATTGACCATAAACCATAACTTCAATGAATAAACCTTTTCCCGCTTTTATTCCTTCTTCAAATTCATTACTTGGAATAGCAAGTATATCCACATCTAAACGAATCTTAGAAGGGGGAGAGAGGGGCTGAGGTTTTCCTAATCCTTTTATTACAGCCAATATATCAATATCACTTTTTGTAGTTGCGTTATTTGTGGCTCTTGATCCAAAAAGAAAGACAAGCAAAAGCCTTGAATTATATTTTTCTTTAAGATTAGAGACTATTTTATTCAGGTATTTAGGAATTTCATTTTCTAAGTTTCTTATTTTGATAGTTATCAAATCCGCTCCTTAACCCACTTCATTAATCGTTCAGAACTTTGAATTGCTTGTTTAGCATCTTTTTGCGAATAAAAATCCATAGGTGATCCACTTGAAAAACCATTTGGATATCTAGTTTGAATGTATAGCTTATCCAAAAGACGAGCATCATCCATTAATTGAGTAATTGATGAGTCTTTTTCCTCAATTTCTTGACAGAATAATATTAATGTGTGCCCCCAAACATCAATCCCTTTTTTTTGAAAATATGCTTTTAACGCTTTTTCAGCTGACTGTTGAGCAATAAAACAAGCCCATTCAAAATATTCGTCATCAGTTAATTTATTAGCGATTTCTAGATCTCTAACTGATTGTTTCAGCCAATCTTTGGAACGTTCAACCATATTTTTCAACCATTTTTATGTAAACAACTAACTATTCTCAGCTAGGTATAATAATCTAACTATTAGTTTCCACTGTGCTCAAATCAATTCATATGGAATAATATTTTAGAAAAAAACAAAGGAAGAAATGATTCTTAATAAAGAGAGATTCATGTTATTATAGTTAAAAGGCAAAAGCCCAATTTGAACCTTCATTAACTTGAGTAGATGATTGAACATAAGAAACGGCTTTTTTTGTCAAGAAATAACTAAAAAAGTGAATCCGACGACCTAAACGCTTATCTAGACGAGTAAGTTTTGATCGATTTACAAAACCTTCTGAAAGAAGTTTGCGTAACTCAGTGTAGATAATACTTCTGGAAAAATCTATTAATGATGTTAATTCATTCATTGTACGACCTTCAGAATAGTATAACGAGAGAAGAAGTATATCCAAACGAGATTCTAATTCAGCCATATTATCACAAGCAATTGTCCAGAGTTAATTTTAATAAACTGAGTATTATTTCAGAACTGAATTTAAAAACTCATAAATTTGAATTTTGGGACAGAATACTTTTAAGATGAAACTTTAAGCATACATGTTGAATTAATTAGACCAGGTGAATAAATGCATAAATACGAACAAAGCTTGGAATATGCTAAAAGGATGGATAAAGAGGACCCCCTTGGATCAGTTAGAGAACTATTTTATTACCCGACAAGCACTCAAAATCAGACAATTTATTTTTGCGGAAATTCACTAGGATTACAACCAAAGAAGGCAAAAGAAGAAATAGAGAAAATACTTGAAACTTGGAAGAATGACGCCGTAGAAGGGTGGTTTATTGGCGAGCCGGACTGGCTGAGTATAAACTTGGATTTAGAGAAAAGCTTAGCAAGGATAGTAGGAGCTAAGCCTGAAGAAGTAGCCTTAATGAATGGGTTGACAGTTAATTTGCATTTGCTTTTTGTAAGTTTCTATCAACCTACTAAAGAACGAATCAAAATTCTCATGGAAGAAAACGCATTCCCAAGTGATCAATATGCAGTAAAATCTCAGCTACGATTTCATGGGATTGATCCAGAAAAAGGGATAATTGAATGTAAATCAAGACCGGGTGAAAAAACGTTAAGGAGTGAAGACATTCTTAAAACGATAGAGGAGTTTGGTGAAGAAATTGCCCTAGTGTGGCTTCCGGGATTACAATATTTAACTGGTCAAGCCTTTAATATGAAGACAATAACTCAAAAAGCCCACGAAAAGGGATGTATTGTTGGATTTGATATGGCTCATTCAGTAGGAAATATCCCACATAAATTACATGACTGGGGAGTAGATTTTGCCGTTTGGTGCAATTATAAATATATTAATGGTGGTCCGGGGACAGTTGGAGGTTGTTTCGTTCATGAAAAACATTTCGGAGAAGAGTTAAATCGATTTGAAGGATGGTGGGGTGGAAAGAGGGAAACAATGATGCTGATGCAACCAGATATAGACCCTATAATTGGGGCAGCTGGCTGGCAGATAAGTTCGCACCCAGTATTACAGTACGCTTCTTTAAAATCTGCACTCAAGATTTATGATGACCTTTCTCTGGAAGAATATTTTGAGAAAAGTAAGAAATTGACCGGTTTCTTAGAGTTCTTAATCAGAAATCTAGGTTCCGAAAACTATGAAATTATTACACCGGCTAATCCAGATGAAAGAGGCTGTCAACTCTCAATAGGAACGATTAACAAAGGAAAAGAACTTTATGAAGAACTAGCTAATAATGGTGTAGTTGTTGATTGGAGAGAGCCTAATGTTATTAGGGTTGCCCCTCACCCTCTTTATAATACTTTTGAGGAAGTTTACGTTTTTGTAGAAATACTAAGAAAAGCAGTAGAATAGTAAAAATAACAGGAGCAAAAAAAGTGAAAATTAAGTCTATATCTTTAAACCTAAACATGCAGCCAGAGAATTTAACACTAAAAAGTAGAGGAACAGTTAAAATTCAGAAAGAAAAAAGTTCGGAAAAAATACTTAGGATTTATCTTAATACAGAACTTGATTGGAAGAAGTTGGTGATAAAACAAGGAGATCGTTCTTTTAAACTTAAAAAAACCAAAATTGATCGTCCGAAGGATTCTTTTCTAAAAGCAGCCAACTATTGGGAAACTATTCTCCCAGACGAAATAGAGGACGAGTTTGAACTAGAGTTTAAATATGAAGGAACAATAAAAAGCGATCCTTGGGGAACTAATTATCTAACAAATGAAAGTGTGGAACTTTCACTTTATACTGCTTGGTATCCAATTATTAATTTAGAAGATAAACCTCCCTTTGAGGTAAATCTTCAAGGTCCAAAAAACTGGCTTTGGAGGATGAATGCTTCATCAAAAGATTCTAATCAATGGATTAGTCAAAAAGGAGATAGTGATCTTACTTTACTTGGAAGAACAGTTGATTCAGCCATTAATTATCAGAAAGGACAACGATTCTGGGGATCAAAAGAATATTATGAAAAATATCTCCCACTTGAATCAAAATTGAAAGAGATAGAAACATTACTTAAGGAGTGGTTAGGTCCCCCAGAAAATGATGAACTAGTAATTGCTTTAACCTCAAGAGGAACTGGAGGAATGTACGCTCGTAATGGGTTAATTGTAACACAAGATATTTTACCCAATGAATACTATACCACGAGAAGTAATCTTCTGCTGCTTTCTTGGGCTCATGAGCTATGCCATATGTGGTTCAATAAGGCTTCAGTAAAAGACTATCATAACTGGATAGATGAGGCTTTGGCAGATTATTGTGCATTAAAAATTGCTGAAGAATACTACGGTGAAGAATTCTATAATGAAAGACTTGATAAAGTAAAGGAAATGATAACAGAGGAGTTACCAGCTATCAAATCAATTACTAGAAGCCATGAGAAGGCTCAATTGGTGTACTATAAATGGGGGGGCCTTATAATACACAAAATCAACCTAGAAATTGGGAATGAGTTGTTTAAAAAAGCAATTAAAGACTTTGCTCAAAAGTCAGTTATTCAAAAAGAGACTACCACTGATGATTTTATCGATTCACTGGAAAAAGTAACTGAGGGGAACTGGAGTGAAAAAGTCAATAACTTACTTGAAGAAAAACCGGATCTAAAGTTGTTAGATTAGAATTATTTGAACTGAATAATTAGATAATTAGCTGATTGTTTTTATTTTGCTCAGTCTTCAAAAGAACCTTAAAACATGCCCCTCCTAAAGAAGTGTCACAAAATACTACTTGTCCACCGTATTTTTCAATTATGCTTCTACAGAGGTAAAGCCCTAAGCCAGAACCTGATGATTCTTTACCTTTCACGTTTCTAAGAAAGAGATGTTCTTTAATTTCTGAATCTATACCTTTACCATTGTCCTCAATTATAACTCTAACTTCATTTGCATCAATTAATCCAGTTGATATTTCCACTACGGTACAATTAGAGTGTTTAATTGCATTTTCAAT
>DAOWED010000183.1 GCA_030638685.1 Candidatus Heimdallarchaeota archaeon
ATCAACTATATTGACGGACCACCATTGGATTAAAATAAAGACCAGAAAATTAGGAAACGAGTTCCCGTTGGTATTTGTCTTGAATGATGGAATTAAAGCCGTTTGTTCGCTAAATCCAGCACGAAGGGTTTCGTATATAACAGCTGGCCCATCATATGCCTTAAAGATGAAATAACAGATGATCATTGGAGCTGTTACACAGATTATTGCATTGAAAAAGTCAGTTCGTATTTTTTGATGAAATGAGTTTTTAAATACAAGCAAAAGGACTCCGCATGTTAGTAAGATTTCCGTACTGAACATGAGATTGACATCAACAACTTCGAGTAGCTTTTTTAAGGCCAGTATGATGAATGCTCCAAAGAATGGAATAACAAAAATAGAGAGAAATATTGCGCGAAAAATGTGTAATATAACAGCTGATTTTCATTATAAGTTCGATTTTATAGTACAAGCTCTTTGGAGTCTAACAAACATGGTAGCATTCGCTTTTTTGGGTGCAGCTGTGGGACAAGCAGAAAGTGACTTTGCGCCAGAGTACCCTATGTTGTTCTTTTTTGTGATTTCGTCCGCTTTCTGGACTCTTTTTTCAGCTCCGTACGAAGAAGCTTCTGTTTGTTTAAGAGAGGAAGCAAGCAAGGGAACAATGGGATTTTTGATTACAAATGATGTTAATCCTTTTGGAATAATTATTGCTCGATTTGTTTCAGCTTGTTTTAAATTTATCATAGTCTTTTGTATAGCTGCATTACCAATCTTGGCTTTTGTAACTTATGAGGGAAACCCATTACTTCCTCAAACAGCAGGAGAAGGCATCCTTCTAGCTCTACTGCTGCTTAATACCTTTATTTTTATGTTGGCTCTTTCAGCTCTTATCGGTGCGTTAGGTCTTATTTTTAAAAACACTCAAACAATAAGTAAAATAGCATTATATGGTACAAGGATTGTTTCTACTTATTTTACACCATTATTAGCATTCGGAATGGGTGGTGGAGGAAATGTTTTACCTCGAATCCTGTTCTTCTTACCACCAACATTAGGTTTGGCTGGTTCAAGAAGGATTTTAATAGAACATGATACTTCGACCCCTTTTGCTGACTCTTATTTTGTGGTTCTCCCGATTTCTTTCCTGATTAGTATTATACTATTATGGCTTGCAAAAAGATTAGGTGATAGGTTGACAAAAACTGCCATGAAAAGAGGCACCCTTGAAATGTATTAGGTGATATTATGGTACGAGAAAAACTAATACAAGTAAAAGATGTAGTAAAAGAGTTTAGAACAGGTTTCCAAATGCCTAAATTGGCATCTTCTTTCTTAACTTCTCGACGCTTTGAAGGAAAGAGACCTAAAAAGTTGCGCATATTAGATGGAATAACTTTCAACGTGGATGAAGATATGAACCTTGCCCTTCTTGGACCTAATGGCTCAGGAAAAACCACTCTGTTAAAAACCCTAGCAACTCTTTACATGTATGATGAAGGCTCAATAATAATCGATGGACTTGAAGTGAAAGATAATATTAGCCAAATTAGAAAAGATGTGGCTTTTGTTTCCCCAGATATGCAATTTCTCAACAAGTTGACTCTAAAACAAACACTCAATTATTTTGCAAGCATTACCGGAGGGGATCCTGCTTTAGGAACGTCCTTCTTAGAAGAATTAGGAATAGATCAGATGATGAATGAGCGTCTTGAGTCCTTCTCAGTAGGACAGAAAGCTATCACTCGTTTATGTATTGGTCTACAAAAGAATCCAGAAATATTGTTTTTAGATGAAGTTACGAGTGGATTGGATGCTTTCAGAAGAGAGAAAGTGATTGATTTTCTTGAAAAACACGGACGAGAGAAAACCATTATTCTTGTCGACCACGATGCTCAAGTTCTAGATAGAATTTGTGATAGAGTCCTTTTATTGAGAAGAGGTGGAACAATAGAGAGCATGGTTACTGTGAAAGAGCTATTGAATACCTTTGATTATGCATATGATGTCGCATTTATTCCAAATAGAAGAATTAGTGAATCAGAAGTAGATAAAATCTGGGAACGACATGAAACTATGGGTGGAATGTATCGTTTCTTTGCAAAAGATAGACATGAATTAATACAAATTGAGCAAAATATTCATGATTTCGAAGATTTCATGGAGTATAGAGTGTCAGGAATATCAATAGATGATGTCCTCTTAAGGTGGTTAGCTGAAACAACAGAAGGAGATGAGGATTTAATCCCTGTTGAAGCTACGGAACCAATAGAAGAATAAAAATTATTTCTCATTTCTTCTTTTCTTTCATATTATACTTACAAGACTACGAACAAAGGTTTTGATTAATTCTTTAGCTATGAGTCTCTTACTTTGTATCAATTCGACTTCGCACATAACCACGGTTATGCGCAATTATTTTGATCTAATAAAAAGAAAGGATATCTTCAATAAAACATTGTTAGGGAGATTTAAGGCAGATAATTTGTTTGAAAGTATCAATGGAAATGTTACCCCCACAAATAATAACGGCTATTTTACTGCCAAGAGGCTGTTTAAGACTGGATTCTTTAAGCAAACCGGCAACAGCTACTCCGGCAGCTCCTTCTATCACTTGTCCATGGTTGTCAAAAATAAGTCTCATAGCGTTTTTAATCTCTTCTTCAGAGACATGAACAAAATTATCAACTAATTTTTGGCAGAGGGAGAAAGTAATAGCTCCTTTTTCAATTCCTCCAGCCGTACCATCAGAGATAGTAGGTTTACTTTCGTAGTCAATAATCTCACCAGCTTGAACAGAGAGGCTCATCACAGGTGAATTCTCCGGTAAGCAACCCGTTACTTTAATGGTTGGTTTAATAGTTTTAAGATACCCAGCAATACCCGAAATAAGCCCTCCTCCTCCTACAGAAACAAAAACATGATCGATCTCTGGAAGTTGATCAATAAGTTCAAAACCTATTGTTCCTTGCCCACCAATAACTTGAGGGTCATTATAAGGAGATATGAAGAGATGATTATTTTGTTCAGCTTGTTCTCGAGCAAACCTTTCGGTTTCTAAACAATCATCACCATAATGGACTATTTCAACATCATATTGCTCGAGCTTTTCAATTTTAAGTGGGTCAACTTCATGTGGGACATAAATTATTCCTTTTCCTCCCAAAAATTTCATAGCTAAAGCAAAACCTACTCCCATATTACCGGTAGAAGCAACAACAAGGCCTTTTTGGCGTTCACTAACTGACAATGAAGAAACTTTGCTTAATGCTCCTCTTACTTTAAAAGAACCAGTATATTGAATGTTTTCTAGTTTAAGATAGATATTGGTATCTGTTAACTCACTTAATCGTAGAGAAAAATCGAGAGGAGTTTTTCTAAGATAATTCATGATACGTTCTTCTGCATAATTAGTCTCTTCAAAAACATCCATACTAAGAAATTAACCTTTTCATTTTAATTGCTTTGGATTTTAAAAGAAAAGAGTGTATTCAGAATTGCACTTGAAATTTAGGAATATCTCTATCCGCCCCATTAATACACCAAGAGAGCATTTTTTGCACTTCACTAGGTTCAACCTTTAAGAAAAGGGAAAGAATATATTCAAGATTTATCCTGAGCGGAAGAAGAGGAGATCTAGCAACAATAGTTCTATGTTTTTCTTTAAGTCCTTTTGGAACCCATTTATTGGTTTGATATTTGATAACTTGTTGATAGATTAATAGAAGGGAAGAGTATGAACAAGGTTTATTGATAATAACACCAACTTGCTCACATCCGGTTTGAATAATACATCTTTGACAAAAGGTGTCATCAGTTAGAGAACAGAATAGACTAGTTAACTCTCCCGGCTTTAAGGAATGGTCGACATAAGGGTACGCACAGACTTCAGTTTCGCACTCTCTTCCAGTTATTTGATTGGATAAGTTTGTTGAAGCATCGACCATTTCCCATAATTTCAAATTAATTATTAAAAACCCCACTAGGTAAATTTATGAGTCTAGTATAAATTGAGACATCAAAGATACCAAAAGCTGATATGAGGAACATACTTGTTTTCCTTGGAAACACTGATCATAGAGTAATGGCTTCCAGGGTGCCAAGGGTCTACTTCCCAGAGAGAACTGATATTGGTTATTATACATTCACCCAAATAATCATTTTTTCCACCTTCTTCATGAATATGACCACAAAGAACAAGCTGTACTTGATGTCTAATCAGTAAATCTCTTAAATTAGGGTCTCCAACAAATCGACTTTTGGAGACCGGTTTTCCAGTAATAATATTCAATATCTGATCAGTGAAACTCTTTTTAGTGGAAACAACTCGATCTACAGTTTGTTTAGGGGGTGCATGAGCCAGGATAATTATTTGATTAGGTTCAAATCCTTCATCAAATGAAGTAAGAAGCTGATTTTCTAAGGTAATCCATGGGTCAAGAGGCATATCATTAAAATCTATGTTGCACCAAGGGTCAAAAATGGGGTAAGGAAAACCTATCACTCTTAAGGTAGAAGTAGAAACTTGTTTATTATCTTCTGAAAAAGTAAAATCAAAAAATTCACCTGTATAAAGAATATGAACATTCTTCTCTTTCCATGACTCTTTCTCTGAAAAAGAAAGATATTCATCATGATTGCCAAAAACAATAATTACAGGACAAGGAAAGCGACTCAATTCTTCTAAAACTTTACTTGTATCTCCGAAACTAAGGTCACCTGCAACGAAAAGGGCATGTAGAGTTTCAAAACTATTGGCTTTCTCGAGGAGTAATCCAATTGCATCTAAATCCTCATGAATATCAGAAATTGCGATAAAATTATAGTGCAAACCTAAACCTCGAAAGACTTCTAAACGACAGATATTGAAGGAAATGATTCAATTAAAAAACATTCCAAAAAAACATTTAAGTTGAAAAAAAATTAATGGTGCGAGGAGGGAGATTTGAACACCCGAACGCCTACACGACTAGGACCTGAACCTAGCTCCTTTGACCACTTGGAAATCCTCGCATTGAATAAACAGTTGAAAGACTATTTTAATACATCTTTAAGTAATCAATTTATTTTTTCTAAGCGAAAATAATTCTTTTAAGGACGTAGTTAAAAATTAATTTATGAGATTACTATTAGGTGATTTTTAATGGCTCGTAAACGAAGATCTGGGGGACGCTCCCAGTCTGGTTCGACAGGTAGTGTGCAATGTTCTTTATGTGGACGAATGGTTCCCGGGGACAAAGCAATTAAGAAATCTCGTTATACATCAGTTGTGAGTTATAAATTGGGCAAAGAATTGAGAGATTCTGGAACAATCATGCCTCGAAGACAAGAAATTCAAATATTGTGTATTTCTTGCTCTATCCATAGAGGTGTAAGAAAAATACGTTCTAAAGCTGATCGTAAATAATTTTCTTCAAAAAACTTACCAACTTGAAACAATCCCCCCCTACTTTTTACTAAACGAGGTAATTATTTGGAAGCACATTTTATTGTAATATCACCAACTGCAAAAACAGATGGAGACTTTTTACTACAATCAATTGCTTCCACAAGTGGAAGATTTGATGTTTTGTGTAGATGTGTTTTAGCTTTAATGTATTCCAAAAGAGAAGAAGAGAAAGAAAAGCCTAGCACTTCAATTTCCTTTTATGGGCATTTTCTATTACTTGGTGAACCAAGTCCTCCTCTTTGGCTGCATATAAATCCAAAACAATTGAGCGAAAGAACACACGATGAGATCTCCTTAGCGGCACTTTTTCAACAATATATCAAGAGTTTTTCAGAGAATAAGACAGACGAATATAAAGAACAAGTCTTTTCAAGTCAAAAGCTATCAAATGAAAAATTAAGCGAATTTATGAAAGAGGAATTTGATCGTTATATTATTCTAAGTGAGAAAGGAAAACTCATATCACCAATGGTAGATGCAGAAGATCAGATGAAAACAGATTTTTACTCAAAAGAGGATCAAAAAATCGCAATCTTTCTAGGAAGCCAACTGGATATACCTCCTGAACTAATGGAACAGATTATCGCAAAGGGGGCAGAAGAAATCTCACTTGGTGAAAAAAGTTATCTGGCAAGTCATGTAATAATTATATTCAAGCACTTGCTTTTACTTGAAGAAAAAAGAAGGAAAGCTTAGAAACTCCTTCTAGTAAGCAGAAAGAAAAAAAATAAGTTCAAGAATCAATTAGACAGGTTAATGACAAGTTCTTTCCAAAGCGAACAACTTTTAAGCTAACAATTGAGTGTAAAAGTATTGGTGAAATATTTGAGACTAGAAATAGAGACGGACGATATACGGTTAATGTCAAACATATTTGAAGCACTTGGAGCAATTGTAGCTGAAGGGATCATAATAGCTACGCCAGATTCATTACAAGCATCAGCTCTTGATAATAGCAGAATAGCAATGGCAGAAATGTACTTGCCAAAAGATGCTTTTGAAGTATTCAAATGTGAAGAAGAAATAGAATTTGGTGTAAATATTAAAGATATGAATGCTATTTTAGGGCTTGCTTCTCCAGGGGATTCATTCAAACTAACAGTGTCATCAAATCAGATACACGTGGCGCTTGAAGGGGATGCAATAAAAAGGATTTCATTGGACTTACTGGATTTAGGAGAGGCAAATAGAAGATCAATTACAAGTAGTCTACCACTAAGTTTCAGAATATCATCAAAAGTATTTGCAAACACCATTAAGGCAGCTGAACTAGGCGGAGAGGCAATAGAGTTAAGAGCCAATGATGAAGGGGTACAATTTAAAACGGAATCAGGCTCAAAACACATATCAATTGAACTAAAGAAAGGATCTGAAGGACTAGCAGAGGGAGATTACAATGTTCCAGAAGAAGGAATAACAACCTATCCATTCAGATATCTAAAAGATTTCGCAAAATTAACAAAAACAACGGAAGATTTGGCGATAGAGTTTGCAACAAAGAAACCACTAAAGATAACATATGAGATAGCTGAAGGATATATTATCTATCTATTGGCACCAAGAATAGATTCAACATAAACACAAAAATAATTTTCAAAGAATGTCTTTAATAAAATCTCTGGACGGTCTTATAAGATAAAAATGGTGGGGTTGATACGATAGAATATGGTTATGACAATTGACTACGCAATTGGTCTTGTTTCTATTATAGTGGCTTACCAATTAATTTTTAGGATATTTCGTAAATTAATTGAATATTTCCACATCTTTTATTAATTTCTTCCCCTCCTTTTAACTAAAACCCTTTCACTGTGTTAATTATGTCAAAAAAACGCTTGTTTCTAGTAATAATCGGAATCATCTTACTTTCATGCATGCAAGTTCAACTATTAGCGAAAACAAATGAGTATTTTAAGGTACCAACCAATTTGAAAACTATACAAGAAGAACACCTAAGTAAGACAGTTCTTTCTACCAAAGATGTTCAGTCTCGATATTCTTCTAAGTTACTCTCCAATTATTCTACTGGGGGGATCACCCTTCAAGATACTGAACTTCATGATTCCTTATTTGGAAAATGGAGCACCTATTTTGGTGGAAATGTAGATGATGAAGGACTTTGTGTTATATCTGATTCTATGGATAATATTATAATTCTGGGAAAAACGAATTCACCTGACTTTCCGACCTTGAATGCCTATGATGTAGACTACAATGGTGATGATGACGTGTTTGTCACTAAATTCACCTCCACTGGAACGCTTCTTTGGAGCACCTACTTGGGTGGAAATGACCGTGATGAGGGTCTTGAGATGTGCATTGATTCTGAAGATAATATTATTATCATTGGAATCGCGCGTTCACTTAACTTTCCTACCTTGAATGCCTATGATGTAGACCACAATGGAGGATATGAGGATGCGTTTGTCACTAAATTCAGCCCTACTGGGTCGCTTCTTTGGAGCACCTACTTGGGTGGAAATGACGCTGATAAGGGATATATTGTGTGCCTTGATTCTTTAGATAATATTATTATCACTGGATATACTTCATCACCTAACTTTCCTACCTTGAATGCCTATGATACGGATTACATTGGCGAACGTGATATTTTTGTCACTAAATTCAGCTCTACTGG
>DAOWED010000116.1 GCA_030638685.1 Candidatus Heimdallarchaeota archaeon
AACTGATCGTGTAAACATGATTGAAACCATCCATGATGGTTATGCAGTAATTTGTGATAACCCCATACCACCGGCTAACACTTTCTACTACAACTGGAATAATCCATTCATTTATCGTTATAACATTACTTTAGCTACAGAGGCAATGGAAGTGTATCTAGGTTTCTCTATACCGGAATTTGGTGGTAATTCTTTTGCATTTTTGATATTTGCAGTAATGTCTGCTGGAGCAATTATTGTAACTCGGAAAAAGCAAAAGAATTAATAATTAATTGATTATGTTACCATTGTTTTTTCCTTTCATACTTTTTGAGTATAACAATCTTAGACTAGATTCTTTTTCTCAGTTACAACTTAACCTTTCAGTTGTTTTCTTTTCATTCAATCTAGTGATGAATTTTTTTATTAGAGAGGTTATCTCTTAATGGATCACTCTCGCCTAAATAGTGGAATTTTAATGTTTTGTATTTTAAGTGCTTGTCAATCAACTCCAAAAACTAATAAAATTTATCTAAAAATGCTAAAAATTCCCTTAAATTAGCTTTTAAATTAATTATGGGGAGTATTAAAATTAATTTTTATATAAATTTATTAAGGTAAAGAAAACAGTTAAGAGTATGTATGCCAAAAAAACCATTCCAGTAATTACATTAGTTACAATACTCTGTATTAGTTTTGTGAACGCTAGTTATGTGGAAGGGGAAACTTTGCTAGAGTTGACAATAACAACTAATGATTCAGCTAGCAGAATAGAAGCTGCTTATTTTATAGCAAACAGCTGGGAAGAGATAGGAGTAAACGTAACGGTCGATATTGTTGATTGGGTAACATATGCTGGAGCTTTTTTAGCCAAACCACCTACTTATCAAACAGGAGTAATTGCTTTTTCTTCAGGTACGCTCGATTCTGATAAGTCAGATATTTATCATTCAACTGGTGGAGTAAATATTTTCGGTCCATGGGTAGATTCTTACAATGATGAACTTTTAGAGGAGTTATTAGAAACTCCAATGCCAGAGGATCGAAAAGTACTTCTTGACGAGTGGCAAGAACATTTGATGGATGAATTACCTTGTATTCCTTTATATTCTTCAACCAGCGTCAGAGCTAGAAGAGCAGCTATTGAGAACTATTATCCACAGCAAGACACCTTTTACCCCTCAATTACTTCAACTGACGGAACTACTAGTTTAGTTATTCCTAAGGAACATGACTTTCTTAATTTTAATCCTTTGAATTTTACATATTCTTCTCAAGCCGATAATGTTATCCCAAGTTTAGATGGTTTATATACGTATGATTTTGATTGCAATATTGTACCACAGTTAGCTGCTGGTGACCCAATAGTATCATCAGATGGCTTAACATGGACTATTGTTCTAAGAGACGATGTTTACTGGCATGATGGTGAACAATTCAATGCTGAAGATGTTTTCTTCTCAGTAATGGCTTATTCTGATCCTAGTAATCCTTCGTTATATGGTCTCAGTGGACAAACTGGTTCTAAAGTGGATTATAGCTGGGATGGCATCTTTGATGTTGGACTTGGCTTTGAAGGTAACGTATCCATAATTGATCCATTTATTGTTCGATTTAAGCTACCTGAGATACATTCATCATTCCTTTCATCAGATTTGATGACATACATTCTACCGGAGCACCTACTAAATGTTTCAGATAGTGATTTTGATGGACTAATATGTGATGAACCTGCTTGGGTTGCTTACGAAAATGGAGATCATTTCATAGGAACAGCAGGTTATTACTTCAGTTCTGATAATTGGGTTGTAGGAAGTCAATACGAGTATAGACTTAGAACTGACCCAGCCAACCCATATTGGTCAGGAACACCTGAAACTGATGCTAATAACATACCTTTTGACATTTCATGGACTACGGACGTATACGAAATTGAACAAATAATTAATCGAGTTATTCCATCGTGGAATGATCAAATTGTTGAGTTTGAAGCTGGAAACCTTGACTTTGTTACATTAAGATATAATCACACTGAGTTAATTCCTTCTTACGAAACCAACCCAAGCTATGAAGTCACTTATAAAATAGGTTACAATGTTCAAATGGTTAATTTCAATCTTGAAGATCCGGTTTTCAGTGATGATCCAGTGAAAGGAAAAATCCTAAGAAAAGCTCTTGCTCATGCTCTTGATAAAGAAGGACTTATAGGTGTCGCAACTAATGGAACCGGAATAGTCTGTGACAATCCAGTGTCTCGGGCTTCACTTTACTATTATAATTGGGATAATCCGTTCTATTACGAGTATAATACTACTTTAGCAACAGAATTACTGTATACCTACTTGGATTATGTTGTTTCTGAATTTGGAGCTTTTACTTATTCATTCCTTATTTTTGGAATAATGAGTAGCGGATGTTTAGTTTTACTTTCTCGTAAGAAGTGATTTATGCAAATAAACTAATAAAAATCCCCCTTCCCCTCCTATTATGTTTTTACCTTTCTTAATAGTCTAAACAACGATTATTTATAATAAAATAGTTTGATTAAAAACACTATAACTTGAAAATGTTTATAAGACTCTATAAGTCTTTCAAAGTTGTAAGATTATGTTTTGTGAAAATTGTGGTACTAAAATAGATGACAATGTTGCTTTTTGCCCAAATTGTGGTTCTAAAGTTGAAGGATATCAAGAGAAATCATCCCAGCAAAGTATTCCGGTTACTAGAACTTCTATGGGAGTAAGTCAAAGACCTTCCAGCCAAACTGGTGAATATTATGCTCAGCCCAGCAGTCAATCTCCAAGTGGTGGATTTCAAACCAAGGCTAAAACAAGATGGTTAAAGTTTGTACTTGTAATAAACTGGATTTTTATAGGACTGATGAGTCTTAATTCGCTTTCCTTAATGACTCTATCGTCATCAGAAATTAACGAAGCAGCAGGTGAAGATATAAGTGTTAATAAAGGAATGTTAATTTTCGTTTCATTTGTCATCATTGCTTTATTGAGCTGGATGACAATTAAACTTGGCAAGTTAAGTAATGGTGCAAGAATAGCTAATATTGTCTTTGCTATTATTCTGTTGTTAATGTTTTTGAATTTTAGTCTAATGATAGCAATTATTCAAGGATTAATATTGTATGCTCTAACCTATGATAAACGAACAGTTGCATTATTTAAAGAAAAACAACAGTTTGGATATTAAATTAGTGTTTAAAATCAATAGATAAATCCTAAATTGAAATTAATTCTATTTTCGATAACTCCTCTCCTTTCCTTTCTTTACTTATTATTTACTTTGACCAATTCTTTTTCTTGCTTTTTTTTAATCTCCTGTTTGAACAGCAGTTATTTTTTCTTCCCAGAGAAGCCTCATTTCTTCACAATTCTGCAACAGATCTGATAATTTTCCTTGTGCTTCTATTTTTCCTTCTTTGAGAACAATGATGTTATCTGCTTGTTTGAGTGCCAATGGTCTATGAGAGACTACCAAACAAGTGTTTTTCCTTAACTCAAAAACTCTCATCCACAGTTTTTGCTCAGTTTCAATATCTAAGGCACTTGATAAATCATCAAAGATTAGTAACTCTGGAGTTCTAATAAACATCCTTGCGGCTGCAATTCTTTGTCTTTGTCCTCCGGAAAGTTTTACTCCTTTAGGACCTACCATTGAATCTATTCCATCATCCAATTCTTCAAGATCTTTCTCAAAAACGGCTAATTTGAGAGATTCGTCTATAGCTAGTGATTCTTCTGGTAAACCCATCAGTAGATTTTCTTTGATTGATTCACTGAAAAGATGAGGTATTTGCGAGGTGTAAGCTGTTTTTGGAGGGACAAAGAAAGAAGCTGGGTCATCTATTAATTGCTCATTCCACTTTATTTCCCCACTTGTTTTTGGTAGAAGTCCTAGAAGCGTTCTTAGAAGAGTTGTTTTTCCGGAACCCACTTGACCTGTTATTACTGTGAAAGTTCCTTTACTAATGTTAAATGAAGCATCTTTTATCCCGTTTTCAGTTTCTGGATAAATGAATGTTAAACCTTTGACTTCTAGCTGAAAGTCTGCTTCTTTTGGCTTATTCAGAGCAGCTATTTCTGGAAAAGCTTTGTTAGTGTAGATCTCTCCTGATTCTACAATATCATAAATATTTGTTTCCACTCCATGTCCTTCCATAAGTGTATTGATACGATCATATGACACCGTAGCTCTTTGATAAAATGGTACTAATTCTCCTATTAACGTAAAAAAGTAGACTACTCTTTCTAGTAGGATGTAGAATAATGCAAAGTCACCTACTGTAAATTCTCCTCTGATCATCAGTTTTCCAACTAGTAAAAGCAGTAATCCTGTTCCAAGTGATGTTGCCAATCCCCACCCAATTGCTCTTACAAGTGCATTGAAGACCTCATCTCTTACTGCTGCATAGTGTCTTTTTTCATTAAGCTCTTTAAAGTGAGCTAGCACATTTTCTTCAGAATTTGAAACCTTGATAGCTTGAATAGAACCAAAGGTTTCCCCTATCATTCCAGTTATTGCTCCAGCTGCCTTTCTTCTTACTTTGCGATATTGAGTTACTTTCTTTCTGAAAAATATCACTACAACAATAATTAAGATGAATGGTAGAAAAAGAATTGTTGTTACTTGACTATTTATTGTAAACATAATAATAAATGAAATACTTGCTATAATCCCGAAAGTTAACCATGTACTGATATAAGTCAAGAAATAGCATACTTCAAAAACATCTCCTCTAAACCGAGAGATAGATTCTCCCGGAGATTTAGTCAAAGCATAAGCCCCTGGTTGATCAAGGATTGCTTCCATCATATTCTTTCTCACTAGTACTCTAGATGGCAAAGATACCCTCCACCAGCTAAGGAAAGTTGATACATCGAGAAATGAAGTTATAACATAAATTGAAAAAAGTACAGCTACTAATGTCCAAACATTAGTTTCAAACACTGAAGCTGTAGTTAAGTTATTGAATATTTCTCTAACCACTAATCCAATGAAAATTGGAAATGACAAAAACATTGTACGAGTAATAAATAGCGTAAGATTTCTTAAAGGATAAGCCAGAGCTAGTTTTCCGGTTAGTTTCAAAACACTCATTATAGCATATCCTCCATTCCTGTTTGAAGTAGCTCATAGAAGCGTGAATTACTATCATTTTCTAACTTCACCCTTTCTCCATATTCAACCCCTTCTCCGTTTTCTAAGATCAATATGTTATCAGCTCTTTCTAAAGTAGCTAACCTATGAGCAATAATAATGACCGTTCTACCAATTATTAGACGATCTACTGCCTTTTCAATTAACCTCTCTGTGGCTGGATCTAACCTTGATGATGCTTCATCCATTATAACGAATTTTGGTTCTTTTAAGAAAACCCTAACAAAAGCTAGCAATTGTGCTTCTCCCGCAGATAAACCTTCATTAGATTGTATTTTTGTATCTAATCCTTCTGGTAACTTATCGAACCAGTTCTTCAAACCGACATTATATAATACTTCTATTATTTTTTCATCAGGAACTTTTTTATCAAAGAAAGTAATATTTTCTCGAACAGAAGCATTGAAGAGTTCTACTTTTTGAGTTACCATGGCCACATTGTTTCTAATTTCATTCAAAGAGAACTTTTTTATTCCAATCCCATTTAACGTTATTTCTCCATTTTGGTAATCATAAAGTCTGAATATTAGCCTTGCAATGGTCGTTTTTCCGCTTCCGGTTGGACCAATTAGTCCAAGTATTTTGTTAGGCTCTAAATCAAATGAAAGATTCTTTATTACGGGATTATTTTCAGAATATTCAAATGAAACGTCTTTAAATTCAATTTGGATTGGCTTTTCTTCCATTACTTCATTCCCTGAGTCTTCTAGTTTCTTTTCTGTTTGAAAGAGTTCATTTATTCGTTCAATACTTGCATCTGCTAATTGAAGATCCTGAACTTGGCTTAAAATATTCATAATGGGCCAGATAATCAATCCAGCGTACATATACACCATTACTAACGTTCCCATTGACATCTTACCATAAAGAAATGGAGGTATGCCTGCTAGGAAAACAAGACAATAAGATAAAGCTATTATTGCCCAAATTGAAAATATGAAGAATGTAGTGTATAAAAATGAAGTATAAGTTGCATCATATTCTTCTTTTGAATGATGATGAAATTTTCTCATTACGTTCTTATTTGCTCCTTGAGCACGTAAGTCTTCTAGGCCACCCATACTCTCCTCAATGAAGCCAAATAATTCTGTGGATTTATCTCTTGCTTTTCTCCAGTGTTTAACTGCAATATCTCTGAATAAATAAACGAAGATCAAAGCATCAAATACATAAATAAGGAAAAGAAGCCCCAGAGAAATGCTTTCTATCATAAGACTAATGATTACACCGATTATTAGAAGAACATTGGTTAGTAAGTCTAGTGTAAATTTGGAGAAAAAGTTTGATAGGTTGTTCACATCCCCATCTATGTGTTCAATCATATTCCCGGGATTATGTTTATTATGGAAAGTCATATCTAGGTCCATACTATGCCTAAAGAGATCGGAGCGTAACGAGTTCGTTGAACCCCAAGCAAGATTTTGGCTGATAAATACTGAAAAAACAACTAAAACTTGTTGAGCAAGGGCTATCGTAAGAAAAAGAATAGCTGCTTGGTAAAGAAGTGTTGTTCCTGTCTCTGTCGAAACAGAATCGATATAAAATTTAATTATTCGAGGATTAATTATTCTCAAAAAAATGTTTGAGAGTAAAAGTATAGTTAACATAACTATTTGTCTTTTGTAAGGTGCCATGTACTTCTTCTGTAAAAGCCAGTACTTACGAAATGGAACATTCATACAAAACCCTCATTGTTGTTCTCTATTACATTAGACTCAAATAAAGTTTTCCCAAAAATTGCAAATCATTTCTTAAGGACCACAATTATTATGGTGAGTTATTCAGTTTCAATAAAAGAAAGAATGGCTAACACAATGGAGAAAAGAAAAGCAAGCTTACATAGTAGGCTGGTTACATAGAAATGATAATCAAAATTTATTAACAAAAGCACAATCATTGGAACAATAAAGAGTAAAAATCCTAAAAGGAGTAAAATAAGTTGTTTTCTGATATTCTCATTCTTTTGTTTTGCAATTTGTACGGCTAAAAATATCATAGTATAAAGAATAATCCCAAAATAGTATGCTGAATAAATCCAACGAATTTTAATGAGATAGGTTGCATAGCAAACGTTACAATTAAGAAAAGTAAGCCCATCAGGGACAACTAGAAAGTAAAGACTGCATCCCACACCTAGAATATATCCAAGTATATAGTCTTTATGAGGCCATTTAGCAAGTTGAGTAGCTAGTTGATAAGATCTTGGTGGAAGAAAAGTTATTAGCAGAAAAGCTACTTTAACAATGTTTTCTGAAGTAGTCTTACAGATAACATATTCCAACAATTGGTAACTCATTAAGATTAATATTAGAGAGCTGATGGTAACAAACTGAGGGTGGTTATTGTTTTTGTAAATAACAAAAACTAAAATGAAAAGCTCTGAAATAAATAGAGCTAGGGAAAGGTTGCCATCAGACATAAGTAAAGGAAAGTAAAACTTACTTCTATAAAAATTCTTGGGAGAAAAAGCCAACTTAGCTTATACCTGTTCTTTTTGCAATAACGTGGCTT
>DAOWED010000009.1 GCA_030638685.1 Candidatus Heimdallarchaeota archaeon
GGTCCTACAATAAGTATCGATCAAGTTAAAACAACCAGTTATTGAAAGGTGAAAAAATGACTTTAGAGGAATCTTCGTTAGATGAACATTATTCAACAATTGACTGGTTAATGGACATCGCTCGTCAAAAATATTCAATAGATGAACTTGAAGTTTATTTGGTTGGAGAATCACGCTTTCTTATTAAAGAGGAACCCTTGAGTTCATTAAAAACACATCTTATCAACAATGATTCTTTAGGACTGGCGTTACGTACTGTCAAAGATCAGAAGTTAGGCTTTGCTACAACGGATCTTTTATCTCAGGAAAAAGTAGAAAAAGCACTTGTAACAGCTCTTGAGCACAGTAGACCTTTACCATTCAGTAAACCACTATTCACAGATTCTCATCAAATAACTATCAATCACAAAGATAAGAATCTAATGATGGTTCAAGAAGAAGAGTTACTTGACCAACTTAAGCAAGCATCAGATGAACTTTGTGCACTTCAAAGTATCAACTATAGCAAAGGAAGAATAAGTGTATCTTACGCTCACAAAAGCATACTAAATCTTGAAGGAATGAAGTGTGAAGAAGAAAAAACTCTTTTTCATGCAAGGATAATGGGGGTTAACACCGCTAATTCTACCGGTGAAATGTCAATAGAAAATGGAGATGAACAATACTCAAATAACTATGATATTGATTTTAGCCAACTGACTTCCAATGCTATTGATTGGATAAGCTCCACCAAAAATTCACGTAAGAAAGAAATATCCGAAAAAACAGCCATTTTCTTGACATCAGAAGGTTTAGCTAGCTTATTAGAACCCTTTCTCGTTTCACTTTATGGTGATTATTCAGATAAAATGTTCATGGATGATTTACTGAATAGTTCAATCGCTTCATCTCTTGTTAATTTATCTGATGACCCCCAATGCAATTCTTCTCCATTCAAAAGCTCGTTTGATAATGAAGGCTCTCTTAGAGATAAGCTAAAAGTAATTGATCAAGGGACACTTAATTCGTATATTTACGATAAAATAACTGCTTTCACTCACGAAAAGGCAACAACGGCTCACAGTAAAAGGTTTCATTTGGAGTTAGGTGGGTCAACCAAACCCTCATTGCTTGATTATAAAGCCTATCCAAGAATTGGTTTTAGTAATATAGTTCTTGCTCCGGGAGAACAATCTTTCCAAGAAAGACTATACGAAGTTACTGATGGAATAATTATCCAACATATTGGTAATACTCATTCTAATAATATAGCTGAAGGACGATTTAATGGTACTGTTTTCAGAGGTTCAGAGGTTATTGATGGTGAAATAGTCAACGGAATCAGAGGACTAAATTGGGCTGGTTCAGTTGTTAATTTACTAAAAAATATCGTTTGGCTGAGTTCTGAAAGAAAATTCTATAATCACCAAGAAAGTTCCACTGGTTTTTATCTTCCCTTTATAGAAATTAAACCGAAAATAAACACCTTCGACTCATTATAATTTATTTACTAATTCTAACTTGTTTACTCTTTCCAACTAATTTAACTAGTTTTAACAAATTATTAAAAAAAATAAATTCCTCCCCACAAGGTAAATTAGCTGATTATTTTCTTTTCTTTGAAACTAGAGTGATAGTGACCATTAAACCGATCATTACTACTCCAAAGCTGAAAGGAGAGAATGCTAGATCATCATTAGGATCATCAGTTGGATCATCAGTTGGATCATCAGTTGGATCATCAGTTGGATCATCAGTAGGATCAACTACATCATCATTTGCTTCTATATCGATATCTAAAAGAAACTCAATAACATTCCAAATGAGTGCTTTATTGTCCATATCAGCTAGACCAAAATCAAAATCTGAAAAAGCTGTGGTTCCAAAGAGGGCTATTGAAGAATCACCATCTACTTCAACACCAACCAAAGGAATAGCCGTTCCTCCAACATCATCATTTGTATTATCATAAATTACTTCAGGAGTAGGAGCGTTTTGGTCTGTCTGATAAAACATTTCCTCACCGAAAACAAGCCAGTTAACATTTTCTCCTCCATTTACAGCATATAATGAATTAGGTGAGTAGAATTGTATCTTATTGGTTAAATCGCCCACTATCTCAGTAGCTACTGCATTATCTGCATACTCGTCAGTTTTACAGTACCAGTCCTGATAGTAATCAGGATCAGCGGCTGTAGTGTAAACATTATCATCATTTACTCTGAGGTCAGAGCCAATAGCAGTCAATAAAGCATTAATTGTGGCATGATTGGCATCTACGAAGTCACCTCTACCGGACATAAGTAAATGTCCACCAGCAATATACCATTCAGAAATGGCTGTTATTTCACCAGCAGTGAAATCACCGTCAGCAAAAGGACTAGTGATCACTAAAAGTTCAATTCCGTCGAGAGAGGCAGCGGTAATTTCAGCTTCATTGACAGTAACTGTGACAACATCCCTATTTAGGGTCTCAATTAGACTAGTTAATTGATTAGCCTGTGCATAATCATTTTCATGGAAAGCATCAACTAATATATCAGCTACTTTCTCACTTGCAACTATTTCTGGAGGAGTAAGAGTTGAAATGGCAAACTCCCAGATTGCTTTAATTGCACCAACGGATCTTCCTAGTTGATCTTCGGTTAAATCTTGAATGGTTGTATTTGTCATCAAAATATCTCTTTCACTACCGGTAGGATAGGCGGCTCTAACATCATCATAATAGTCATGGGCGTAAGTAGCACATTGAATAATAAAATCAACAGGATCAACAACTGCAGTATAAGAATGAGCAGTATAAGTTAATTCATCAATACGAGCATTAATATCACCTTCATAGGCACTATGTCCATCCCAGTATTCATCAGTATGAACTGGAATGTTAGCATCTGCTACATAATGAGAAGTAGTTCCAAGCAAGAAGAAAGCTCCGGTCCAGTTCCCTGCCTCTGCTTCAGCTCTAACCTCGTAGATTGTGTCATTTACTTTCCAAGGAGCATTATATTCTCCCGTTTCAGGATAGTACAGATGATTAGGTGTATCTGAAGGAGTTGCATCATGAAGAGAATCGGGATAAGTGCTTCCTGCAATAAATTCTGGTTTGTAATAACTAAACGCTTCAGTCCATGTACTTGGCATTAGTTCAGCTGCATCTTGAGTAATAACCATATGTGATGGAGTTCCCCAAGCTAGTTCCAATGAAGAAACCTGCTTTAAAGAAGGAGCGTAACTAATTAACAATAATGGAATTAAAAATATGAGAAGTTTTTTTCTATTCATTAGATTATAAGTACGCTTACTTTCTATAAATATTGTGTCTATATTAATTGTAATATTCAATAATTTGTGATTATTATTGAATTGGTCAAAATGTCTCTAAAATATCTTATAATGATTTAATTGCTAGTTTTCTAAGCAACGATAAGCTTTGGTGAATAAATCTCCCATAGGATTCACTATTTGGTACATTTCTTCTTTTGGTATCCCTGCTTGAGTAAATGATCTAAGAATTTCTTTGATTAAAGCACTGAACTCTTCCTTTGAGATTTCCTCTCCAATAAAGCATAAAGAAGCATTAACTAATGTATGAAAACAAGTAGAAGTAAGTGAATTATGACACGCTTGCATATTACTATTTTCTGCGAGTGATTGCATTTCTATGTGACTTAACTCATTTTCTTCATGGAGTAATGAGTTAGAATATGATGGGTCCATCTGAAGCGTTCATTGATTAATTATTTCCCTTTTTAAGTTTATGTACCACGTCAGCCTAGTCTGTAGCACATTTTATTGAGTAATCCAAAGATAAGACGCCAGATAAGGCAATATGAATGAAAAAATCGTTGATAAAAGATTCATATCTCTAGTTGTTGACAAAATAGGCAAACTCTCACCACGGGTTACTTTTTTAAAGAAATGAGGTTTTGAGAAATTATGAATTTAAATACCCCTGAAAATCAGAAAGAGAACAAAAAACTCAAAACACTTTTTTTAGTGATTTTCATCTGGGGAATAATTCGTTTTCTTTATTCTATGTATCTAGTCCTTAAAGAGATGACTTCTGATATTAATGATCCAGAACCATTATTATTAATGCTAACAGAGATAAAACCCTTTTTGGAACCAATTGCTGAAGTTAGTAAGTTAATTCTCGGAAAAACAATAAGTGATTTGCTTTTCGTTGACTATGCTTTTGGAGGGATCAGTTTAGCACTAATGATGCCACTAATTTATGGATGGTACAAGACCAGAGACAAGCAAAAAAACATTAAAACTCTAATTACTAACTACAAAAAGCAGGAAGAAAATGCTCTAAGTCGTTCTATTTCAACAATTTATTACTCTCGAGAGATTTTCTTGATTTATTCAGTAATAATGATTCTTTTTATCTTGGCAAGCTTAACTCAAGAAACTTGGGTTGATTATTCACAAGTAGAAACATGGAAAGTTAATTTGAAACATAAACAGCAGATCTCAGCTACTTTTTTCCTTTTTATCTGGTTATACTATTATTATGCTCTTCAAAATACTTCTAAGAAAGCTTTCAAGGGAGCAACTATCATTGCTTCAAGACCAGGAGTACATTTTTTTATGATCTCTGTTATGGTTTTGGAAGTACTGGCTAGTTTCTCTTTCTTCCCAGGAGGATATGAAGAAATTATTGGAGGGGGGCAATCATGGGTTTCTTTTGACAAACTACTTCATTTTCTTATCTCGGTAGCCATTGTTTTCGTTATCTGGAGTTTTATGAATGGAAACAAAAAGTATGCGGGAATACTTACTGCTTTAGGGCATGTTGGTTGGGAGTTGTTTGAATATGTTCTTCAACCGGTAGAATTAGGATATGACACCCTAAGAGATGAAACAATCAATATTACAGCAGTCACTCTTGCTACTATTTATCTTTACAAGTTCGAGTCTCAACAATCAATCAAGCTACTTCATTTAGCTGATCTTGAATTAGAGGAAGAATAGTTCTATCAAGTTGCAAAACTTTTAATTAGCTAGTTTTTAAAAATGGAATTGTGACTAACTCTTATGCTAGAATGCGTAAATTCATCTATTTATTGGCTTTTGGAAACGTATTACATTTTATTGCCGTCGTTTTAGGCTATTTTACTGCTAATGCTATTAATGAAAGCAATGTTTTCTGGAAAGAGCCAAGTCTAGCCTTTCTTTTCTTCTATTTAGTGCTTTTTCTTATTGATTTAGTAACAAATGGTTTCTTTTTTGTAGAAGCAAAAAAACATGTTAAATCATCAAATTTTCCATACTTTGTTGGAGGATTTCTGTTTCTTTCACTCATTTCAAGAGTGTTAATCAGTCTGCAATTTGCTAATTACTTCAATTTACTAGAGGAAGGATTTCTAATTATTTACTTCTTTCCCTTATCTTCCCTATTCTTTGGATTAGCCATTTTAACTATTTCAAGGGAGGAGTTTTTTCAAACACCTTTCGTTGGTTTCTTGATTTTTATCGGTTGGCTCAATATTCTAGTTTCTTCACTTTCACTTACTTTTTCATTCAGTGATATGGGTATATTCATGCTTAATGCCTACATAGGGAAAGCATTAGTTGCTCCACTTGTTTTTGCGGTATTATTCTTTATATGGGGAATAGAGTTTGAAAGCCGAGATAAGGTTGAATCACTAGAAGAAAATTCAAATGAAAATTAATCACTATTACTAAAATTGTCAAAGAAGAGAAGCTGACATAGTTTTAGTATTAATTTGTTACATAAATTAATTATAATTAGTGTTAAATTTATAAACTTGGACGAGCTAAACAAGTGTGTCTAATATTAAGTTTGATTTTTCCTTTGTTGAAGAGGCTCTAAGGTTCTTACGTTCCGATATAAAGAAAGTTCCAAGTTATTTAATTGACCATCCTGCAGCGAAGATTATTCATGCTCATTATTCATTTTTTCATTTTACAGGTAAGCTATTAACTCGTAAAGAGCTATTGGATAGTGTTTTTGAGAAAATTACCCCTTCAGATAGTAACTTTCAAAGAATAGAAGATACGCTCTCTTACCTTAAAGATAATTTAGATGAATTATCGTGTTTGGCTGAAGAAGAAGCACTTTTTTTCGCTCCAAAAAATTATGAACTGAGTTCAACAATCTTCATCGTTATTGGATACGATATTGGAATTGTATTCAATGGAAATGTGGTAATGGACGTTAATCATGCAATCTATCTTGATAACCCGAGAGAAATGCTCTATTTTGCAATTCATGAGTTATCTCATGTAATCATGTATTCGTTTCAACAACCTTTCCGTTTTTCAAATATGAAAACAAGACGGGATCTTATTCAAGTTTTAAAGTATCACACGCAATTAGAAGGGCTTGGTGTAGTTACACCTTATAAAATAAGAGAGCGTGAACAGGCTTTTAATCATTCAGATTACCAGGTACTCCAAAATCCAGAAAAAATGATTAAACTGGAGGAGAAGTTTTTTTCATTGTTAAAAGAAGCAGAAAA
>DAOWED010000008.1 GCA_030638685.1 Candidatus Heimdallarchaeota archaeon
ACAGTATAGTTACAAGAGATAGAGTGAAAAAAACAAAGCCGGATCCTTCAGGAGTAGAATTAGCGTTTAATGAACTTGATTTAACAAAAGACGAGTGCATCATAGTAGGAGATATGCCTGTAGATCTGATCGCTGGCAAAGAGGCTGGCTGTAGAACGATTTTAACAATCCAACAATGGGAAAAAGAGCTAGATGATCACCATTATGCTCAATTAATGAGCTACTCCCCGGATATAGTAGTACGATCTCTTGAAGATATAGTTAATCTTGCTCAGCTTGGTTTTCCAGTTCTTGATTAGAACTTCGAAACGAAGATATTTAAGAGTCGGAAAACAAGAAAAAATAATGTCTCAATCCAAGTATAAGTGGATTTGGTCATATTTTAGTAAGAGGCCAGTAAGCACCCTTTTTGTCGTGTTAACCTCAATTATTGAACCATTTCTTTACATGATCCCTCTATTCATCAGTGCAGATATAGTGGACACTTTAGTAGAAGGAGGAAGCTGGAATGAAATATTGCCCTCTTTTAGATTATTAGTTATTCTAGCTGCAATCCAAGTTTTCATTTTTTTTGCAAGTTCATTTCTAAATGAAATATTGGCTCACAGAGCAACAACAGACATTACTTACGACCTTTTTGAGGTTCTTCAAGAAAAGAGTTTAACTTACCATGACGATAAAGATGTCGGAGAAATCATGGCAAGAGCAACAAATGATACTAGGGCAGTTAATATGGGGCTTTCCCCCGGAATTCGATTATTAATAGCTTGGGCTGTCATTTGGATAGTTGGAGTAATTGTTCTGGGAACAATTCATACCTTTTTGGTTTACTACTCTCTCATCATCTGCGTTCTATTTATTATTGCAGTTATTGATTATGCCAAAAGGATCACTCCATTAAGTACTAAAGTGTTAGAAGAACTAGCTGTAGTAAGTAAAATAACCAATGATGCAATGACCGGAATTCGAGACATAAAGACTTATACTTCAGAAAAATGGTTTAATAGAAAATTCTCAAAACAGGTCGTTAAATATGCTTTATCAAAAGAAAAAGAAGGAAAGATAGGGGCATGGTTTATTCCTGATCTGATAGTTCGTTTCTTTGCTCTTTCAGTAGGAGGAATAGGGCTATGGATGGCTTTTGAAGGGTCTCTTGGACTGGGTGAATTAGTTTTACTTGCAACAACTCTTTCCTTGGTAGCTGGAATGAGTGAAGAAATGAGCTGGGTTTCATTTATAATGGTGGGCTCAGGAGCAGCAATTACAAGATTGTTTGAGTTTATGGTTGCTGAAGACCCTGATGCCAGTAAAGATGGCACGATAACTTACACCGGTGATACAGCTTCTATAGAATTCAAAGAGGTAACATTCAGGTATAGACCAAACTTACCTCCAGCATTAATTGATATCTCTTTCAAAGTTGAAGAAAATGAAACAGTTGCAATTGTAGGTAGCCCAGGTTCTGGAAAATCTTCTTTAACAAAACTCATTCAACGGTTATATTCCCCCCAGAATGGAGAAATTATGCTTGGAGCTAACGACCTTAAAGATTATACTAATTCTTCGTTAAGAACTCAAATTTCAACAGTTGAGCAGGAGATCTTTCTCTTCAATGATACGATTTTTGAAAATATTAGGTTTGGCAAACCAGAGGCTTCCCCTGAGGAAGTGATTAATACGGCAAAGATTGCTCAAGCTCATGAGTTTATCATGGAATTTGAGGATAAATATGAGACACTTATTGGAGAAGATGGAGTAAGAATTTCAGGAGGACAAGCTCAAAGGATAGCAATTGCTCGAGCTCTTTTGATTAACCCCTCAATTCTGATCTTTGATGATGGTGCTAGTGCTCTTGACGCGCTAACTGAAGCAAGGATCCAAAGAGCGATAAGTGAAATTCTAAAAACAAGAACAACGATCATTACTACTCATAGACTTGCAATTATTGCAAAAGCGAACAAAATAATAATACTTGACAAAGGTTCTATTGTTGGCTTAGGAAAACACGAGGAACTTATTAGAGAAAATACCCACTATAGGAAATTGTTTGAGGAGCATTATGAACTTCCACAGTTAATTGTTACTCAGAGGACATAGGTGATACGAATGACAGTAGCAGCAGATAAGGAAGAAACAAAAAGCCTATTTACAGACAAAGAACTTCTTGGGTTTTTATGGAGTTATGTTAAAAACCAGTCAAAGTTATTCTATGTGGTGATAATTACCCTATTATTCAACACCATATTGGCAATCTCAGCCCCTCTCTTTTTCAGATACGTAGTTGATGTTGTCGATCAAGGTTTATCTTCAGATGCAGTGGCTAAAAATGTAAAATTGGCTATCTTTGCATACATCGCATTCAATCTACTCAGCTGGGTTTTGAGGTCAATCCAATTTGTTTACATTACTAAGTTGAACACTAGAGTTGTTAAAGAGCTAAGAATTGATGCTTTTCAGTCAATTATTGATAACAAAGTACAATTTTTTGATCATAACGAATCTGGTGACATTACAAGTAGAGTAGTAAATGATACTAAGGAATTATACGATGCCTCGAGAGATATTGCATGGGTGATAACTAATATTTTAAGGCTGATAGTAACAGTTTCAGTTCTTTTTTATTTTTCCGTCTATTTGACATTAGCCTCTTTGCTTTTTGCTCCAATAGTAATCGGTATTTCTGTTCTTTTAGGGAAATATGAGCGAAGGACTTCAGCCTCATGGCGTAAGAAATTTGGTGAAGTCAATCAACGTTTCTCAGAAACTATGGCAAAAATACAGATAAGCAAAGCGTTCAACAGGGAAGAAGAAAATCTGAACCGTTTTGAAGAGCTTAATGAGGCAACCTATAGAGCTTCGATAAAAAGAGCTCTTGCAATTTTTATCTTCTGGCCAATGACAGATTTATTGAAACATCTTTTGTTAATTATTGTTTTAGTAGTAGGTATGTGGGAAATTGAAAGAGGAATGCCTATTTCAACACTAATACTCTTCTTGATTCTTCAAGGGTATTTCTATTGGCCATTAGTAGGTATAGCTGATAATTTTCATAAATTTCAAGGGGCTTTTGCAAGCTTGGAGCGAGTTATCAATTTTTCAAAAGATGACACTCTAAAAGAAACCAATAATGGTTCCAGTGGTTCCAGTGATGATATAAGTGGACGAATAAGCTTTGATAATGTTACCTTTGGTTATGATCCTGAAAAAACTGTCTTACGAAATATCTCGTTCAATGTTCAACCTGGGCAAAGAATTGCATTAGTCGGTCATACTGGTGCCGGAAAAAGTACTATTGCCTCACTGATGACTCGTTTTTATGACCCACAAGAAGGAACAATCCTCATTGATGAAAAACCAATCAAAGATTATAATTTATCTTACTTGAGATCGAAAATTAGCCTTGTATCACAACGAGTTTTGCTTTTCCAAGGAACAATTAGAGAAAATCTCCTTATTTCAAAAAATGACGCCAGTGATGAAGAGCTATGGAGCTCATTAGATGCTGTTCAAGCAACAGATTTTATCGCCCAGCTGCCAAAAGGATTGGATACTTATGTTGAAGAAGGAGGAAAAAATCTTTCCGTAGGGCAAAGACAAATGATTTCTTTTGCTAGATCGTTATTAGCAGACCCAAAAATCTTAATTTTAGATGAAGCAACTTCTTCTGTTGATCTCTATACTGAAACAAAGATTCAGACAGCGATTGATGTTCTCTTGAAAGAACGAACATCCATTAGTATTGCACATCGACTTACGACAATAATGAGATCAGACCTAATTGTTGTTCTTAAAGACGGAGAGATAATAGATATGGGAACTCATAATGAACTGGTAAAAGGTTCTGGTCATTATGCTGAGATGTATAATCTTTATTTTGAGACGCAATCAGCTAAATATCTTGAAAATATTAAAGAAAATTAGGTTTATTCACCATTCTTCGGAGTAGTTAGTCCAGAGCCTGTTCCAAAAAGAACTATTTTTTCATCAGAATCAAGGAAACTTTGCTCAGCCTTCCTTTTTTCACAAATTTGTCTTTAATGGCTTATATATTACTCTATTTCTATAGCATTTTGATCAAAAATTGCGTTTTACTAACATATCAAATGGTTTTAAAGAGAAACAATAGTTATTTAAAATATCTCGATAATATAATAACATACTTTGGTGATTTACATGCCCATAATAAATAACTCACGAATTATTCCATCTTACTTACGTTTAGGAAGGATTTGTTTGGTTATTCTTATGGTTTTAACTGTTGTTCCAACTAATTTCTCTTTCTTTACATCAGCTCAAGAGGACCCCCTTCTAACGGCTAATCCCGAAAAAACTACTCTTTTAAGAGGAGAAAATTTAATTTACTCTCTTTCTATAAGTCATTACGAAGAAACTTTTCCAGTTGGCCTGAACATTACAATTTATGCCAATAATTCACTTTTTTATTTACCTTCTATTCAGTTAGACAATGCAGTTGAACAAAAAACTATTTCTTGGAAAAAATTAATGTTTGGTGGAACTCACGTGATTAATATAAGCGGAACCACTCCTGATTCTTCTAGTAGTCCTCTTTTTGTTAGTTTTTCTGTCAATGTAACATATCCAACTGATAGTATTATCAAAGTCAATGTTTTAGATTCAGAGAAAAATATTCAATTAAACATCAATGATCCAAAAACGATAATCTGGGAAGCGTCTAACATTGGAGGAACAATAAGTAATAATGTCATTATTAGATATATTGCCTATGCCCCTCCTTTTCAAGCTGAAGGTCCATGGAGAGAGTTTGAACTTGAATCAATAGAACCTGGTGAAATTAAACAATGGTCAATTAATGCCTATGCTTCTGATTACGGAGTGGGGTTGATTACTTATCAAGCTGAATACATCGATGGAACTACTCTGGAAGAAAAAGCTAGTCCTTCTTACACTCTCAATATGTATGCTGTTCCTGATTTGCAAGTGATTGTAACCTATCCAGAAACAGGAACTGTTGATAGTACAATGAATCTATTCATAAATATGACTAATAACTCTCCTATAGCCGTTAATTTATGGGTTAGTTATAGTCAAACTGGTAATTTCTTCATTCAATCAACAAATGATACCAGCTCTCTAACGATTGAGGCTAATGATTCTATCAGCATTTATCTTCTTCTTCTTCCAAAGCTACCTGGCACAGGTCACCTAACAATATCTATAGGTTTAGTAGGGGTTCAAAATTTGAAGCTTTATGATGCTACTCTTGAGATAGAACTTAATGCAAAACCAAGCGATGGACCTTCGATATGGTACATCTTAATTCCTATCATTCTCATACTTATCGCAATTATCATTAGCATTTACTTTTTAGTTAGGAAATTTAACTTTGATTTTCCTCTTCCATTAACCATTCCGGACACAAAATCTAGTAGTTTCTTTGATGAAGAAACAAGCTATCTAGTTAAGAAGGCCATAGTTGATGGGTCAAACGTAGCATGGGACAGCACAAGCAAAAAAGGCAACCCACGGGTAATTAACCTCATTAATATGATTAAAGCATTGAATGAGGTAGGAATCGAAGAAGTACTTATAGTGACTGACGCTTCACTAAGACACTGTATCGATGATGAACGAACTTTGAAAAAACTCTCAAATAAAGGAGTTGTAAAATTATTAGCTGCTCGAATTCAAGCAGATCAAGTAATATTACGGCTTTCAGAAGAAACCGGAGCTATGATTGTTTCAAATGATCTATTTAGAGAATGGAGAACAAAAATAAAATGGATTGACGAACGAAGAATACCATTTTCAATAATCCAAAATAAAGTAATGTTACATCCTCCATCTGAATTTTCAATGACTAAGAAACCAAAAGATGATAACTAAAATTCAAACAATTAGACTGTTTTTCTTTTTTTGAACAATTACTTGTAAACTAGACTAATTTCTATAACGCTAAGGATCATTTTGATTAATTTTTAGCTGCCATCTTACTTTGAGTAAAAAATTCAAAATTTTATTTATAAATAACTACGGTAAAAATCACTTTTATCATTATTTTTTACCCGATTAAACAGAATGCTTAAAAAGTACAAAAACGCGTATAAAATATTCAGAAAAATGCTATTTTGGATAATTTAAATACTTTCTAAGGGATTATTATGACTGACGAAAAAAAAACTGGAGACGATCAAAACGTTGAACTGTCATTTGAGGTTTATGAAACGTACGATGGGTCACAGATACAGGTTCTAGAAGGGCTTGAAGCTGTTCGTCGAAGACCTGGAATGTACATTGGTACCACAGATATAAGAGGGTTACACCATTTAGTGATTGAACTAATAGATAATGGTGTAGATGAAGGAATGGCAGGATTTGCTAAAAATATCTATGTTAGAATAATGAAAAATGGTGGAGTAAGAGTTACAGATAATGGAAGAGGAATACCCGTAGATTGGAATAACGAACACCAGATGTCATCCCTAGAGTTGATAATGACTAAACTTCACTCTGGTGGAAAGTTTAGCGAAGGTGTCTATAAGTTCTCAGGAGGGTTGCACGGGGTAGGATTATCCGTAGTAAATGCATTATCATTGCGAACAATTGTTGAAATTTACAGACCTGAAGTATTTTACAGGCAAGTATATGAACGAGGAGAACCTGTTTCTGGAGTTGAAGAGAAGGAATTTGATGGTTCTGAAGAAGCACCAGAAGGAATAAAACACGGGACAGCTATTTATTTTGAACCAGATCCGGATATATTTGAGACCACTGAGTTTATATTTGAAACCTTAGACGCAAGAGTAAAAGAAATGGCTTATTTGACGGCCGGTTTAAGGCTAAGTTTGATTGATGAAAGAGAAGAAACATTAAAAGAAGTAAGTTATCGCTACGAGGATGGAATAAAACAATTCGTAATGGACAGAAATACTCACAAAGAAGCACTGATTGAAAATAATGAATTTGTTTTTTACGCAGAAGGGGAAGAAGATGGAGTGATAGTGGAAATAGCTCTTACCTATAATAATGGTTACAATAGAATTTTATCAGGATTTGTTAATGGAATAAATACACGAGAGGGTGGAACACATATCTCGGGTTTTAAATCAGCACTTACAAGATCGGTTAATGATTTTGGAAGGACTTCTAAACTCTTCAAGGGGAAAGAAAGTAATCTATCAGGAGAGGATATAAGAGAAGGATTAGTCGCAATAATCAGTGTCAAGCATGCTGATCCTCAGTTTGAAGGGCAAACAAAAACAAGGTTAGGGAACTCAGAAGTAGATGGGATAACTCAGAGAATCTTTTTCGCGAGCTTTCAAGAATATCTATTAGAAAATCCCAACTTTGGAAAAGCAATAATGCTAAAGTCAATTCAAGCAAGAAGAGCAAGGGAAGCAGCTCAGAAAACACGTAATTTAGTACGAAGTAAAGGAGCACGAGTTTCATTACCTGGAAGATTGGTTCCTAGCAGAGAAAAAGATCCTAATAAAAGAGAATTATTTTTAGTAGAAGGTCAATCTGCCGGAGGAACAGCTGTTAAAGCAAGGGATAGTCAATATCAAGAAATACTCTTTTTGAAAGGAAAAGTATTGAACGTTGAGAAGGCAAGAATAGATAAAATACTGGATAATCAAGAAATTAAGCATATAATAATGGCTCTAGGAACGGGTATAGGCGATGAATTTGATATTACTCACTGCAGATATGGAAAAGTAATTCTCCTATCGGATGCCGATGTTGATGGAGCACACATAACTACGCTATTATTAACACTTTTTTACCGTCTAATGAGACCACTATTTGATTATGGAATAATCTATGTAGCCAAACCTCCATTATTTAGAGTGGCAGTACCGGTTAAAAAACAGATAAAACACTTAGGTCCAAAAAATGAAACATATCTTGCAACAGAAGAAGAAAGAAACGAGTTGGTTGCAAAACTGGTGGAATCAGGGGTAAGAGAAAACAGGATTCAAGTCCAACGATATAAAGGACTGGGTGAGATGAATGCAGACCAGTTAGAGATAACAGCTATGGACCCGGAAACAAGAGGAATAAACAAGATCTTGGTAAGAAATGAGGATGAAGCGGAAGAATTGTTCTCAGTTCTAATGGGTGATGATGTTAAAGCAAGAAGAGAGTTTATAGTAAAAGAAGTATTCAAGAAAGAGCTAAGCTTAGATGAAGCGATAAAAGACATGATAGATCCGATAATAGAAGAAGATGAAGAGGTAGAATCAGAAGATCTTACTGCGTTATACTTGGAAGAGGGGGATGAATTAGATGAATCGGAAGTGTATAAAGAATCGAGTGAAATCTTTGAAGGGGACGAAGATATAGTTGACCTCATTGAAAATGAAGACAAAATTGAAGATGAAGGAAATGAATCAAAGAAAAAGAAGAGATTTGGAATATTCTAGGAGGATAGAAGATGAGCAAAGCAGCTAAAGAGGGAATAAAAAGAGCAGTGGTAGAAGAATCAGTAAGTAAAGAAATGAAAACGGCTTACGCTGCATATTCTCACTACGTAATAAGCGAGAGAGCATTACCGGATGCAAGAGATGGATTAAAACCAGTTCATCGGAGAATTGTCTGGTCAATGCAAGCAATCAATCTGACTCATAGATCAAATTTCAAAAAATGTGCAAGAGTCACCGGGGAAGTTACAGGAAAGTATCATCCGCATGCAGGAGGGGTTTATGAGACATTAGTAAGATTAGCTCAACCATGGTCATTAAGGTATCCTCTTGTAGAAGGACAAGGAAACTTCGGAAGTATTGATGGGTTCCCGGCTGCTGCTATGAGATACACAGAATCGCGTCTCTCCCGTTATTCTCGTGAATTACTTGAAGATTGCCGTCCGG
>DAOWED010000043.1 GCA_030638685.1 Candidatus Heimdallarchaeota archaeon
TACGAACTTCTTTTCTCATTTTCTCTCAACTTTTTACCCATTACTCATAGTGAAAATTTTTGATTGTTCTTAGTGAAACTTTTTTGCTATTCTGGAATTCTTATTGATGAAAAGGGTTCTATTGGTTAATAGATTCGACAAGATATGGTGCTAAATATTGTATTGACAAAATCATTGATCTTAAAGGTATACAATGCCCCATGACTAATGTATATACTAAAGTTGCCTTGGAAAAAATGAAAACAAACCAAAAACTATCCAAAAAGAAGTCAAATCAATGATTGAGTTATTAGTTGATGCAGAAATCGATTTTAGTAAAATAGACAAAGAAAAAGCAGCCATGATGAGTAATGAAGAAGTGGAGGATGTAATATTAGAACTTCAAGTGCAGATGAATGAAGCAGCAAGTAGATTAGAGTTTGAGTTAGCTGCAAAGTTCAGAGATATGATAAGAGAATTGGAAGAACAATTCAGATAAAAAAAGTCAATAAATCCTGAAAAATAGAAAAAACGATTCAAAATAAGAGAAAGTGATAAAAACGATACAAAAAAGAGCTAAAAAAGAAATTAAAAAAGAAATTAAGATAATAGGCGCAAAAGAACACAATTTAAAGAGTATAAATGTAACACTTCCAAGAGATGAGTTCATTGTTATTACAGGATTGTCAGGTTCCGGAAAGTCAAGTCTAGCAATAGATACACTTTTTGCAGAAGGACAAAGACGGTTTATAGAATCACTTTCATCATACGCTCGACAATTTTTGGGACAAAAAGAAAAACCAAAGGTTGAATCAATAACCGGTTTAAGCCCAGCAATATGTATAGATCAAAAAACTACTTCAAGAAACCCAAGATCAACTGTAGGAACAATTACTGAAATATATGATTATTTGAGAATATTATATGTAACTATTGGAAAACCTCATTGTCCAACATGTGGAGCTTCAATAGAGCCTATTTCTATCCAAGAAATCGTTGATCAAATTATGCATCTTGATAACGGAACAAGAATAAGAATTTTAGGACCAATTATTAAGGATCGAAAAGGAGAATATAAGTCACTCTTTGAAGAACTAAAAGCAGATGGGTTTATCAGAGTAAGGGTTGATGGAGAGGAAATTGACCTCAGTAGAGATGAGATCCCAATATTAGATAGATATGTAAAACACTCAATTGAAATTGTAGTTGATCGATTAACCGTAGGAGAGAATATAGAAGAAAGAGTTGCAGATTCAGTGGAATTAGCTCTTAAAAAAGGAGAAGGAAATGTTATTGTTGATTTAGTAGAAAATGGTGAAATGGTTCTAAGTGAAACAGGTGGATGTCAAAAATGTAATTTTTCATTTCCTGAATTAGAACCAAGAATGTTTTCATTTAATAGCCCACATGGTGCATGTGAAAATTGCGCAGGGCTTGGATTTGAGCTAAAAATAGATCCTGACTTAGTCATTCCTGATCAGTCTTTATCCATAGATGAAGGGGCTATTGCTTATTTAAGTAGTAACGAAAATTCATGGGGAAGAAGAAGCATAAAAACAATTGCTAACCATTACGAATTTCAAACTAGTACTCCATGGAGAGATCTTGATGAAAAATTTAAGAATGTACTTCTTTTTGGTTCAGGAGATGAAAAAATCACTTTTGAGTGGCACAGCGAAAACGAGGATAGTCAATGGCAAGGAACCTCCAGAAGATCTACAGAAGGTATTATTAATTCAATGACAAGAAGATATCATCAAACAAAGAGTAACCATAGTCGACTATACTATGAATCCTACATGAGTAAAGACAAATGTAATGTGTGCAGTGGAGCAAGGCTTAGGAAAGAAGTTCTTGCTGTAACAGTTAATGATCTTAATATTTCTCAGTTCACTGAATTTTCGGTGAGAGAAGCATTAGATTTCTCAAAAGCTCTAATTTTAAGTAAAAGAGATCAAATAATTAGTGAAGAAGTAGTTAAGGAAGTTAATGAAAGACTTAGATTCTTAGATAACGTAGGCTTAAGTTATCTAACATTAAATAGAGCAGCAGCGACACTGTCGGGAGGAGAAGCTCAAAGAGTAAGGCTAGCAACTCAGATTGGTTCTAAATTAGTGGGAGTGCTTTATGTTTTAGATGAGCCATCAATAGGATTACATCAAAGAGATAATGAGAAACTACTAAATACATTCTTTGAACTGAGAGATATTGGAAACACTGTAGTAGTAATAGAACATGATGAACAAACGATTCGATCTGCAGATTATATAATCGATATTGGTCCAAAAGCAGGAGATGAAGGAGGAGAAGTAGTTTTTGCGGGTAATCCCGACGAACTGATTAACAATAGTAACTCATTAACTGCACAGTACTTGAGAGGGGAACGAAGAATAGAAACTCCAAAAGAAAGAAGAAAAACCAATGGAAAAAGCATTAAGATTAACAATATAAAACATAATAATCTAAAAGATATTTCTGTTGAAATTCCTCTTGGAGTATTCTGCTGCATAACAGGAGTAAGTGGGTCAGGAAAATCTAGTCTTGTTCAAGAAACAATTTGGAGAGCTTTAGCTAGGTATTTCGGTATAAAGTCGGAAAAACCAGGACAACACTCAAAGATTGAGGGTTTTGAAAACTTAGACAAAGCAATATTAATCGATCAATCACCAATTGGAAAAACACCAAGATCAAACCCTGCCACATATACTAAAGTATGGGACCACATAAGAGATCTTTTCGCAGAATCGCAAACTGCTAAAAAAAGAGGATACTTGAAAGGTAGATTTTCATTCAATGTAAAAGGAGGAAGATGTGAAACTTGTAAAGGAAAGGGTTATGAATTAATAGAGATGCATTTCTTACCTTCAGTTTACGTAGATTGTGAAGTATGCCATGGTAAAAGATTCAATAGAGAAACATTACAAGTAAGGTATAAAGGAAGAAATATTGCTGACATTCTAGAGATGACTATAGAGGAAGCACATGTTTTCTTTGAAAACATCCCTAAAATACATAAAATAATGAAAACACTTCTTGATGTAGGGATGAGGTATGTCAAATTAGGTCAAGCTTCACCTACTCTTTCAGGAGGAGAAGCTCAACGAATAAAACTCTCGAGAGAATTAAGCAAACGAACAACGGGAAATACTCTCATCATCCTAGACGAACCAACAACCGGACTA
>DAOWED010000125.1 GCA_030638685.1 Candidatus Heimdallarchaeota archaeon
AATTATTTTTTTACCACCCAATTCTTCATTCATTTGTTTTGCTAGAATTTTAATCTCTGGTAGTTCTATACTCATACCAAGTTATTGGTTTTATACTTTATAAGCTAAGCACTATAATCCAAACCTTCTCAAACCACCTATTCTGCTCATTTATCTTTAAAACATTTTTTCAGAATATTATTACCATCTTTTCCACTATCTTTTTATTTGAGTCTATTAATTCTACTATCATGGGACAAATCACACTAAAAGGTATCAATACACAAGGAATTGAATGGGAAAAATCCTATGATGTAAATCATACTATTAGCGTGCAACAAGAAGGATTGATCTCTCTTGATCTCACCCCCTTAAAAGATTGCACTAGCCTTAAGCACTTAGATCTATCGTCTAATGATCTTAGATCAATCGATCTCTCCCCTTTGAGTAGTTGTATCGATCTTGAAGACTTGTATATTTATAATAATCATCTTTACGAAATCGACCTTTCACCTATTAAGACCTGTATTAATTTAAGGAAAATCAATCTTTATAATAATCACATTTCTACAGTTGATTTAGAACCCTTAAAAGAATGTACTCACCTTCAACGTCTCAATCTTTATGCTAACTCTCTCTCAGAAGTTGATTTAAGCCCGCTTGTCAATTGTAAGGAGCTAACTGATCTTATCATTGCTTCCCCTGTAACCTTACTTTGGACAGGAATGATTCCCAGTAAAGAAAACTTGGCAGTAGGACTTCATTCTTATTACGCAAGGATTAGGGCCAGTGCTTCAGCTCATGATAAAGCGGTTTCATTATCCCCTGTAACAATTAAACTTACTAAGTTTAGAAACGCTGTTATGCAATCAGATGAAATTCCTTTTTCAATCGCTCGTAACGTTTTATCCTTTTCCTCAGACGAAGAATTAATTGAGTGGTTATGGACCCTCAATTTAACTGGTTTAAAAGTAGATTATTCAACTTCTTCCATCCAAATCAATGATAAAGAGCTTTTAGTTGAAAGCTTAAATCGTTTAATCCAGTAGATGAAATGATTAAGTTTAAGATTTCACAGTCAGAATGCTTTCTTCAATTATTTCAGAGATATAATTGCCATTTTCTTATTTTTGTGTTTTTTTCTTTTTAAATTGGCAAGATTTATTTAGACTAACAACAGCCAGAATATAATGACACGTGTAGCAATAAATGGGTTCGGAAGAATCGGGAGATTAATACTTCGATCTATTCTTGAAAAGAAAATGGAGGATATTGAAGTTATTGCTGTAAATGACCTTTTTCCTGTAAAAGATTTAGCTTATATGTTCAAGTACGATAGTGTACATGGACGTTATCCAGGAGAAGTTAGCCACACTAACGATTCATTGGTGATTGATGGTAAGAAAATACTCGCCACTCATGAAGCCTCTCTTGATCTGCTTAAGTGGGATGAAATGGACATTGATGTAGTTATTGAATCAACGGGTATTTTCCGCTCCAGAAGTTTAGCCTACAAACATATCCAAAGTGGAGCTAAAAAAGTTGTTATTACTGCTCCTGCTCCAGATCCAGACGTAACTATCGTGTTAGGAGTGAATGAGCATCAATATGATCATGAAAAACATCAGATCATTTCTAATGCCAGTTGTACGACTAATTGTGTAGCCCCCATTTTGAAAATAGTTAATGATGAGTATTCAATCAATAAAATATTCTTTTCAACTATTCACTCATATACGAGCGACCAGAGAATTGTTGACACTCCTCACAAAAGTCTTACTAGAGGAAGAGCAGGTGCGGCTAATATTATTCCAACTAGTACAGGAGCAGCCAATGCTATTGCAGAGGTCATCCCCAGCCTAAAAGGGCTAGTTAATGCTGTTGCTTTTAGAGTACCCGTTCCAAATGTCTCTTTAGTCGACTTAATAATTGAAACAAAGAAGGAGTTTAATTTAGAAGATGTTAAACAACTGTTAAAAAATGCTTCTGAAAACTCTCACAAAGGTATTATAGAGTATGAAACAGAGAAACTTGTTTCTTCAGATTTCATACATAACTCAAGCTCAGTAATAATAGATGCCAATTTCTTTACAGCAATTGATAACTCTATTAGGGTGAATTTATGGTATGATAATGAATTCGGCTATGCAACAAGAATAGCCGATTTAATCAGATACATGTATAGTTAAGTCTTGAGTATATTTTACTTAGCTTTACAATTCTCTTTCATGTATAGTTACTACACAGTGTTCTTCAAAGCCTAACCCCTTAAGCTCTTTAACTTTAGGTTCAATTTCTCCAAATGCAGTGCTGAAAAGCGTTTCTTTGCCTTTTTCCTTTCCAATCACTATTGCTTTTGCAAGCAAGCTCTTTTTCACATCTTCATTCTTCGCATAAATGTTTCCTAGAGCCATATCTGTTTCTTCACCTATATTTAGTGCTAATAATCTTCCAATTATTCCTTCTCCTTCTTTTACTAGCAGATGAGTTAGCACGTCATCTTTATTATTGTTTATCAGCTCAAAGTTTGCTCTTGCTTGTTCTTCAGGCATGTTAAATTCTTCAATAAAGATTTTGACCATTTTTTCAACATCTTTTTCATGGTCGTATTCTACTACCTCTATTTTTTTAGCATCGGGGGCAGTAAAATCTTTCAATTCTATTTTAAATGAGATGTAGGCATCTTCTTTATAGTTATAATTCCATTTTTTTGACAATTCATTTGTTCCTAACCATCCATCAGATACTCGAGTATGAATTACTTCTACTCCTTTTTCTTTGAGCGTTTTCATCATTTGCTCCATCATTAGATCAGATGCTTCTTCATGCCCTGACTTTATCATTGGAAACTCTAAGTTTCCTCTTTTCTTTGTTTCTCCTTCTTCTGATTCCACAATTTTGGCAGTTTGAAAACCAACCATTTCTTCTCCTTTAAAACAATAAAGCCTTGTTTCTGGGTCAAAATCTTCTCGAGCGTAGTTCTCCTTTAATTGAGCAGCGGGAGTTTGCCCGTAAAAAATCCATTCTTTTGTCGCAACATTTCCTATTAGTTCATGATCCTCTAGGAACTCTTCCTGATAGGTTTTTATAACGTAAGTCATATTTTTGTAGTCGTTCAAACCTATATTAAGTTTTTGCCTAATAGTTTATTCAGATTGACTCGTCAATTAATTATTACTCGTGAGAACCTAAGAAATAAAGGAGAGAGGTTGAAAGGGGTTAGTAAGATTGCTTTAAGAAATAAGGATAGTCAGAAGATCATTTTTTAAATTAACCATCTATGACCAAATTGGCATGAAAAAACCATTCTTTGAAGATAATGATATCAGATTATTCAATGATGACATACTAAACTGTAAATCTGTTCAAAAAGAAAGCATTGATTTGATTATTACTTCACCCCCTTACACTTTGGATATTAAATATAGTTCATTTGATGATAAAATGTCTTATGAAACATATCTTCAATTTTCCGAAGACTGGTTAACTAAGGTCTATAATCTTTCCAAAGAGGATGGAAGAATGTGCCTTAACATCCCTCTAGATAAGAATAAGGGAGGACAACAAAGTGTTTATGCAGATATTGCTACTATAGCTAAAAAAATCGGCTGGAACTATCACTCTACTATAATATGGAATGAACAAAATATCTCGAGAAGAACAGCGTGGGGATCATGGATGAGTGCTTCAGCTCCTTATGTTATTGCACCGGTAGAAGTCATAGTAATTCTCTATAAAAAAGTCTGGAAAAAAAAGAACAAAGGAGAATCAGATATAACTAGAGAAGAGTTTATGGAATGGACGAATGGTGTGTGGAACTTCAGTGGAGAAAGCAAAAAAAGAATAGGTCATCCGGCTCCATTTCCGGTTGAACTTCCTAAAAGATGTATCAAGCTTTTCAGTTATGTAGGTGATACTATTCTTGATCCTTTTGTAGGAAGTGGGAGTACTCTCATAGCTTGTAAAGAAGCCAATAGAAAAGGGATAGGAGTAGAAATAGATGAGAAATACTGCTTACTTGCAAAAGAAAGAATCATCTAAAGACCATCTAAATGGTCGGATAATTATTGGTC
>DAOWED010000010.1 GCA_030638685.1 Candidatus Heimdallarchaeota archaeon
AAATAACATTATACCGGGAATAAGAAGCATCATTATTGGCACAAGAATAAACAGGCTGATAAACGAACCACCCGCGGGAACATCGTCAACGAACATAAATACTGGCATGAAAACCATTATGAAAGTGATCATGAAAAAGCCAACAAAGCCCATTGCCACATACATTCCTACTTTTGACCTAGCCACGCTTTCTTCCTGTAAATCAAAATAACAAACAGGGCACACTTCATGTCGAACATCATAATAACTTCTACGGCTAGAGCTTGAAGCATGACCACTTCGAAGCCCAGAACTAGAACTAAAACCTCGAGACTTAGTTGCATGAAAAACCATTTTACACTCTAAACAGATCAATTTTCCACATTTCTCGCATTTTTCAACAGCTGTTCTTTCAGGATGATAATAACAAGTCGGTTCGCTCAATTTTTCATCTCCAATTGTATCATGTCATTCTTTACTATTTAAGGCTTAACTTTTTTAACTAATTGCATTTTATCAACATTTCAGGTGCTTTCCTTTCTTTTTATCATTTTAATATTGGGTTTAGTTAATTAATAAATTATTTAATTCATTATGTCGAAAAGTTAACTTATATAAAACGAGTTCAAATATTAAGATATGGTCGATACTGATTATATCGTAAGAAGTGGATTTATTGTTATTTTTATTCTAATTCATGCTGTAATGTTGGCAACAAAAATATTGTTGGCATTATTACTAATTCTAATTTATCTTATTATCTTTGGAGGAGATTTATTCTTAACCATCAGGAAATTCAAGGGTGAGGTAATTTTGGATGTAGTAGATTTACAAATAGTTGAAGGTGAGGAATCACTAAGTATTAGTTTTGGTGTGGAAGGACCTTCTGGAGGATATATTCCCAAAAATTATTATCTTGATTTAGGAGTCTCTGATGGAGAATATTTAATAGCAGAATTTTCAATATCAATACCAGCAGGCAAGTTTACAACCGTTGAGGTGGAAGCTGAACTTTTTGAAAAAATAGATCTAGCAGGAAAAACATTAATTGTTGCTGGAGACATTACAGTAATGATTTTATTCATTCCAATTCCATTGAATAAATTATCAGAAGATAGCTTTGCATATCTTGATGTTGTTTTTCCAGAGCAAGAGTTTGCCTTTGCAGCAAAAGAAGTAGTAGTTGAAGAATAACAAATCATTTTCTTTTAAGAAACCGGGGAGAATTTTTCTTAATGAGTATTTGATAGTAGAACTTTTTAGAGGGATAACTCATTTCAAAGTAATGGATATTCAACCTCACCTTAATGCTCTTCAAATAATTATTGATAAAATAAAAGAAGAAGAAGTAGATTGGCTGATTGTAGGTAGTCTTAACCTTTTCTTACAAGGTTTACCTGTTGAGCCGAAAGATATTGACATTTCAACAGATAAAGACGGAGCATTTACTTTTGGTAAAGTATTGAAAGAATATGAGCGATCTGCAGTTAGCTTTAGCTCCAAAGAAAAAATAAGGTCATATTTTGGAACCTATGAAATTAACAGAATAAAGATAGAGATCATGGGAGATCTTGAGACTAAGGATAAAGAAGGTAAATGGACTGCTGAAGGATTATCGATCAAAGAGAGAGTGAAAATTATACATGAAGTTAAAGAGATGAAACTCCCTCTTACCACACTTAATGATGAACTAATTGGGTATCAAAGAATAGAAAGACCCGAAAAAGTAGAATTGATTAGAGCATGGTTAGCATTATCTCGAGAAGAGGTAGATCAAGAGCTTGACCCATTGATGATTACTTCTCTTGCAATAGCACTCCATGAAAAAGGGGATATTGAAATGGCAGAACTGGCGTTTCAAAAGGCAACGACATATGAACCTGAAAATGCTTCTTTTTGGTTCAATTTAGGAATTTTTTATGATAATGAAAGTGGGTTTGAAGAGGCAGAAGAAGCATATCGAATAGCGATAGATCTTGAACCAGACAATTTTGAAGCATGGAAAAACTTGGGAACATTGCTCTTTGAGCTAGAAAGATTTGAAGAAGCAAAAGTAATTTTCCTGAGAGTTATAAAGGAAGAACCACAAGAAACGCATTTTAAAAATCTCCTGGCAGAAACATTGTTAGAATTAAAAGAATATAAAAAGGCAGAAAAAACCCTTCGTAAACTTCTAAAGAAGAAAAGCATGAAAACAGATATTGGGACTTTAAACAATCTAGCCTTAGCATTAATGTATCAAGAAAACTTTGAAGAAGCAGAAGAAACCTATTTGAAAGCATTAGATGTGGATCAAAATAGTTCAATCATTCTTTACAACTATGCCTGTTTAAAGGCTATTGAAGATAAAAAGGAAGAAGCAATTATTTTTCTAAAACAAGCCATCTTACAGGATCCAGAAAATAAAGAAAGAGCTCTTGAGGACCCAGATTTTGGTAAAATCAAAGAAGAAGTAGTTTTTCAGAAACTACTGAAAGATTAGAGTATTAAGAAATTAATCAATTTGATACTAAATGATACTAAAACTGTTTTATAGTAACTTGATTATCAAAATTTAATAATTAAACGGCAGAACACAATATGAATGACAGTTAATTTAATGGTTGAAAGTATTGGAATTTCTTTCCTAGCTATTTTTTTACTGGAGTTTGGTGACAAAACGCAGATAGCTACCTTTGCTTTAGCAGCAAAATACAGACACCCCCCTAAAGTTATTTTAGGTTCCTCATTGGCATTTCTATCAGTAACGGCTTTAACTTTAATAATTAGTATTATACTTAATACTACTATTCCCTCTGGAGTTTTTTCCATTGTTTCAGGTTTAATGTTTGTTTTTATTGGGTCTATGCTACTATATTCATATTTAACAAATGACTTTCATGACGAAGTAGAGCCGGGTTGTACTGTTCCTATCGAGCTTTGCCCAATACCCAACCAAGATTGTTTTGAAGACAAAACACTCTGTAAACCATATCTTGATCTCGTTCTATCAAAAGGAGCAGTAAAATCTTCATATAACATGATTTTTCTAGCCGAACTGGGTGATAAATCGATGCTTGCAGCTTTGAGCCTTAGCACTCAATTTCCTCCATTGGGAGTATTTATTGGAGCTTCTATTGCATTAATTCTCTTAACTACCATTGGAAGTTATGCCGGTGACCGATTTACCCGCTTTTTTCCACGAAAACAGATTAACTTAATCTCTGGAGGCATTTTTGCTCTCATTGGGATAGCTATTCTATTCTTCAGTTAATTATTCTAGATGAATTTTTCACTTATTTCAAGGAATTCTTCGTTCATTTACTTATTTTTTCTTCTACTTTTTCCATCCCTGATTGTTTATCTCCCTGTTTTTTCACCCTTACTCTTTTCCGTTCCCTTCTTTTGCTTTTTCTGATCCTCTATCGCTATACCGACATCAATGTCGTTATACCGACACAAAGTTTATATATGTCCTCATACATATATTAATTATGAGTAAGTTTGTTTGTAGATTAGGTCACCACTGGAACGCAAGACAGAGAAGCCCAAAGAAATGCCCAACATGCAATTCGCCAACGCTATGGAACTTGGACCCAGATAAAACGGAGAGTTTATTCTTTTATATAACGGTAAGAGAAAAAAACCATCCTACATATGTAGGTGGAAGAATACATGGATGGCAATTAGTTGAAATAATTGATAAGCTTCGAGAAGAGTACCCAGAAGGCAGAATTGAATTACAGGAAGATAAAATAATTGATGAAAAACCATTCTATTCATCCTATGGAATGATTGGTGTAGCTATTCCCAAAACGATGCGTGGATTAATCTTTGGAAAATCAGTTGACATAACAAGGGAGGAAGAATTATTTCCAAAGGTTGGTACAGATCCAGTGATGAGCTCATCTATTTTACAAACAGGTGAAGGAATATGGGAATGGAGATATAAGGGAACATCTAAATTGGGTGTTTTTAATTCAAGTTCTAATTTAACTATAGAAACACTCATTAGAAACTCTAATTTGCGAATACGAACTGTTGAGTTAAATGAATACGATATTTTTCAAGTTAAATATTGGCATTTAGATTGGAAGAGAGTTGAAAATGAATTATCAAGATTAAATGAGGATATAAAAGCCCTATATCACGACAAGCTTGAACGACCCATGATTCTTCAGTTTAATTTGAATATATACAAATGTGATGAATGTGGAATAACTGTTTTTTCAATCCCAGCTTTGCAAAATCTTCCAGAAGACTTTTCCATGGGTGTTTACGATGAACTAGCCAGTAATATTGGAAGCAGCCCATATCATTGTAAAAAACCAATGACAGTCTTAGGAACAAGACCTTTACCAGCCATTAGACAAAAAGATGTAGAAATATTCAAAGAAGGTTATCAAGAAATGACTCCAAGATTAGGTCCAAAGTCAGCAGGTAAAGTTGTAAGATCTCCAATTAATGAATTTAAGGGGTTAATCAACTCTAGAACTCAGAAAACTGATGAAGAAGTAAATAAAGCGTTGGAAGACATGAAGACTGATGCAGCTAAAAAAAGTGATGAATTTAATGAAGCACTAAAATCAAGAAGACAGAAAAATGAAGAAAAAGATGAAGAGGATGGATCTCAAGAATCACTTTCTTCATTAAAGTCAGAGTTAAAAGGAGTGGTTACCTCAAGAGTTGAATTAGAAAAACCTCATTATATAAAAATTCCATTTAAAAGATTGATTGTTATCAAGTGTGTTGATTCTGAAGAATGTGGAGAATCAATGTTTTGGGATGCTAATGATCCTTTTCCAGAACATTGTGATAAAACGATGGAGTGGGCACCAAGACATGATCGTGAATACATGATTAAATGCATTGAATGCGATGAGGAAATGGAATGGACGCCTAATAAACCGCTTCCTGAACATTGCGGAAAAACTATGGAGTGGGCAATTCGAGTAGTTAAGTCATGTTACAAATGTGAACTAAGACATGACTGTGACGGTATGACAATTACAGAGCATTGTTCTATTAGCCAAAAAATGTTCATTATAAGTAACCAAGTTTCTACCAAGACTAAATGCGCAGAATGTGGAGAAGAAATGGAATGGCTCATTAATCTTCCAAATCCAAAACATTGTGGAATAAGAATGGAATGGGTCAACCTTCATTCAGTAATGGAGAAATTCGACAAATATCCTCAATTGAATTCTATGATTAAATGCAAAGAATGTGGAGAAGAAATTATGTGGCACAGGCTTCTTAGTCTTCCTGAGCATTGTGGGTATCAAACAGAATGGTTGGATGGTGTAGAAATGGATTGGAATACTGTTAGAGCAGAGATGACTAAACAAGATGAAATGGAGGACGATATCAATGAGTAACTCTTTATTTGGTGATGAACACGATATTATTGATTGTGAAATTCATGTCTTCAAATGTGTCTCATGTCAGGCTACCATTTTTTCTCTTCCTAAAGATAATGCTCTTGAGGTTGTTTCATTAGATATTGTTGATGATCCTTCAATCTATCCCAAGCATTGCGGAGAATTCATGAAATTAACAGGTAAAAGAAATATGCCCTTTTTATCTGATTTAGTTATTGAACAAGAGAAACCCGTTATGGTGTTACTTCTAGTAGCTGATAGTGGTATCCCTGTTTATTCTAAAAAATTCGTAGATAACGATATACTCGATGAATTACTTATTTCAGGCTTTATTACTGCTATTAATAATGTCATTCAAGAGGCTTTTTCCACTTCTGGTTCTTTAGAGAGTATTAAGCATCAAGAGTATAACCTGATCTTTAAACCTAGTGATTCGCTTATCTTTTGCTATATATTCACTGGTTCAACTCGTCCAGCTATCAATAAACTTGGTTCTTTTATGGATGAAGTTTATAATACTCCTTTAGTCTGGAAGTCTTTAACTAAAGTTAGTTCTAATGGTCGAGGTATTGGTTACGATGATAAATTAACTATTGAAGCCATGATCCATCGAACAATTCTTTCATAAACAAGTCGATTGCAATTCAAGTGGTGAACAATTTCACCACTTCTCTTTTTTTTGATTACTCTTTTTTAGAATATTTTGGATCTATTTAGTAGTCATTCTTCATTTGGTAAACTTCCATTAGTATTTCTAATGTTTTTTAAAAAATTCATTAAGTTTATCTACTTGTTTTGATTATTACTTTTGTATGAGTAAGAAGACCTTTAATGAGGTAATGGAAAAATTATTCTCAATAGCTACAGCAGATGGAATTATCACAGAAGATGAACAAGAAATACTTGATGCAGTAAATGAAGAACTACGAAGTTACGATTGGTCTCTTAGTACTGCCACTTCTGACGGTGTCATCTCACCTACAAAAGCCTCAATGATAAAAGCTATCTGTTCTAGAATCGTCAAGAAAGCAAAAACTCAAGCTCTCAAAGACGGAGTATTGACTTCTGATGAATTCAACCTTTTAATCGAACTCTATGATCTTGATGAAAAGGACGAAAGTGAATAAGAATTATTTACTCTCAAAAAATCAAAAATACTTACTTTATAGTTTAAATTGTTTTTTGTTGAACTTTTCAAATTTTTTCAAAAAATGATTTTAATGAGTCCATACTTTCTTTACTAGTCATTTTTGAGAATAGTCTAAGATAGATATCTGCAGTTTCCTTTGATATTCTTAGCTCAGGAGTGATTGGTTGAAGAAGCCTATTTAGTGCCCAGCTTCCTCCTCGAATTGCATTAAATCGTACTAATTCAGGAAGAATCATAAGCTCAGAGTTAATATTCGGAAATTCAGAACAATACCCTTCAATAAAAGCTTTCAAGTGTTCTTCCTCAAGAATTTCAAATTCTAACAATACTCGAGAAACATCTTCCAAAAAGTAACCCCAGCGTGTAAATGACCAGTCTATCAGATATATGCTTTCTTCTGAAAATAGGAAGTGCTCAAGCCTCATATCTCTATGTATTACTCCTTCTACACCTGTTTCTCCCCAAGCTTCAAAGTTCTGAGTTGCAGTTTTTTGGAGTTCATTGTTTAATGAGTGAACCAAACTTGTTATTACAACTTGTTCTTCGGGAGTTAGTAAATCAAAACCAGAACTCTCTTCTCTTTCTTCTTCTGCTTCATTGACTATAGCTATTAAATTTTTAGCATTCTCTTGCTCAAAAAGTATCATATTTTCATAAGGAAGATCCAGTAATGGGGTTTTTGTTATTTCTTTCTCTTTAGTAAATGAATAAAGTTTGTTATGTATTTGACCAACATAAACCCCCAAATTGTAATAATCGGTTGTTTGTAGAGTATTAAGCTGATCTCTCATTACTGCTTCTCCTTTTGCCCATGAGAGTAGTTCCCATAAGTATCCCTCTTCCTCGAGCCAACTTTCACCCTCACCATTTCTTATTGCTCTGCTTTCTATTAATCTACTATTGAATAAGTAGTTTTGAACTGCATGAACAAAAGTAACTTGGTTCCCTTTTGATTGCTTATTTCCTTTGTTCCCTCTAAAACAAAATAACCTCTTACTTGTCGGATCACTTAAGAGATAAACTTGGGTATAGGTATTACCTGAAGTTATTTTTTCTAACTCGTTTGGCTTGAACCCCCACCTTGAAACTATGTTTATGATCTGTTCACTTTGATTCATTTTAACCAGCTTAATTTAACGATTTTTAAAGTATTTATCAAGGTATCGAATGTAAGTTAGTAGAATTAAAAAAGTCAACTTGAATGGTTGTTTTCATAGCAAAGATATATTAATTTGATTACTTCTGAACTAATTATCGATGATTTATGTGGGTTTTTGAAAAAGAATTAATAAAAAGTAAATCAGCCGGTAAAGTTAGAAGTTTAGCCTACCCTGGCATTTTCCTTTTAACCATTATTTGGGCGATTAGCTGGCTTTTACCCCCATATTTTTCTGACCCACTTTTTATTCAATTTGCTTTAATCGCTGGTCCAGTATCATTTTTTGGTGCTTGGGTAGGATTATTTATGTTAACCATTTTTAAGGGAGATTATCCTGAAAAGGAGCAATTTAAGCTAGTTTTCCCTTATATAATGATTATGGGGCTTGGAGTAACCTTTTCAGCTCTTATTATGAATAGTAATCTACTATACATATTAGAGCCCATATCTTATGTTTTTGAAGAGCTAGGTCTTAATATTGATTATGTTACTTTCTTTGAAATAGGCATGGTAGTTGTCCTCGGTCCTTTAGTTGAAGAAATAGTAAAGATAGTACCTATTATTCTATTAGCTAATAGTGAAGTTAAGAGATTAATACGAGACAAAGAAACAAACGAGCTCATAGCTAGAAGTAAAATTCTGATAGGTTCCCGTCGTCTCTTTATTTTCTACGGAGTAATAACCGGTACAATGTTTGTAATTTTTGAAACCTATTTTTATATTTTTGTATATACTCCCGATCCTTTCGGTCAGCATTTAGTAGTTAGCTATTTACAACTTTCTTTGAGAACTTATGCACCGTTACATGTTTTTGCAGCAGCAATTGCCAGCATGGGTGTTTATCACGCTCTGGAGTGGAATAAATCAGATAATAGGTTTTCTTTCAGTTTATCAAAACTTCTTCCATTCTTTATGATAGCTTGGATTGCCCATGGGTTTTGGAATTATCAAGCACTTTATGCAGATATTCCCTTCCCCGATAAGCTTGGATATCCGATTTTTATGCCTGTTTTTGGTACTATGGGTATTGTCTTGAACATTGGTCTTTTTGCCCTCTGGTATATTTCATGGAAAGAACAGGTTGATCTTTGCCCAAGATGTGGTAAACAATTAGTTGCAAAGTACTGTCCTTGTGAAGAGGAAAAAGTAGCAGTTCGTCCAACACTTCCAAGAAGAGCTAAGATCAAGGAAGTTAACTGTAGATACTGTAAAGAACCTCTAACTAACTATTCAAGATGTGATAAATGTGGTTATAAAACAGCCTTAATGGCATGTTCAATCTGTCATGCCCCCCTTAACCTTGAATCAGAGGTATGTACACAGTGTCTTTCACCAACAACCACAGCAACAGATTTTATTTATAATAGACCCTATACAATGGGCAATGTAATCGAGATAGGAATAGCTGGTATAATTATTGCAGCTTTGCTTCCATTATCTATCAATGCCTTTTCAGTAGGGACAGTAAGTGCACGATACTCCTTTTTAATCCTCTTTATGAGCTTAGGGTTCGTTCCACTTGCTATAGGTTATTGGCTCTATCATTATGGCAAAATGAAAGGATTTGGCTTAATTCTTATAAGATCAATACTGTTCAGTGTTTTTGCTTCTTTCTCTATTACACTAATGGGAATTGGTCTTTCAGGATTATTATCACTTGCAATTGATGGTCGTTTTATTCTTTCAGGATTATTTATTTTTGGAGTACAAAGTTATTTAGCCTATCTTCTAACAGTAGGTTTCTTCAGAAGATATATCCATGCAAAAACAATTATACATGATTAAGGTGAACAAAGGTGAGTAATATATTAAAATCTGTCAAGCAAAAGTTTCTCAATGCCTTTGATTCCATTTCTCTAAAAGTGGCCCTTCTAGTTCAAGCATTAACAATTGGAATGATTAATCTTGGCACAGAGCTTGTTTCTTTAGTAAGCGGACAACCAGGAACTTACTTTTACCCCTTCTTTTATGATTTCTCAATCGGAGTAATCTTTTCTCTTCTTGTTCCATATATTAACATTTTCTCAGTAATCGAGTCTTTAGGAATTATAGCAGGATTATCGCTAATTGTTTTTCCTTGGTTCCTTACAGGAGCATTCATTGGTTATAGATATGGCCAGCATGGAGCTCGAGGAATTCAACTTGCCTTTTTTCTCCCATTTTTAATTATTTTATTTGTTATTCTTCAAATAATTATTTCAATGATGTTAACTTCTCTTTTAACTAACCCTGCTTCATTACTTTCATATATTGAACAGATAATCTATATACTGCTTGCTTTAACAATTACTTTGATCTTCCCGGCAATTCTAACACTTCTTCCAGGATTAATTGGTCATAGTATTGGTAAACGTTTCTCAATGGTATCAGTACCTTCTTTTATAACTCATTTTCAGCAAAAACGTTCTTTTGAACTAGTTTCTGATCCTGAATATAGAAAATATTTGGATTCTCCTCCAGAGATTCATATTTATCAACCACACTATCAATTAGGAGAGAAAAGAATATGAATGAGCAGGACACTAATTCTTTGAAAAAAGAAGAGATATTCAAGAGTAGTGCAGGTAATAACATAATTTATCAAGAACACTCTACAAAAACTAGAAAATGGAAAAGACCACTTATTGGTAGTATAATCATCTTAATTTTGTTATTTCTAATTTTCACGCTTTATGTTTATACCCCAAAAAGCCTTCAATTATCCAAACTCTCACAAGAAGACCCTCCAATTGTTGATACTCCTGATTTGAGTTTTTGGGAAAGGATAAGTAACTGGTATGAAGACAATAAATTTGACTTACCAGATTTTGATTTCAATACAGATAACGATAATGACGATGGAGGAGGAGGCCTCCTCGGAGATTTTGGGAGTAGTGTTGGTAACTTGTTGTTGTTGCTACTTATGTCTTTGATTGCCGTTGCAGTTGTATATGGATTATTCCGTATTTTTACTAGTTTCAAAGGAGTAGCTTTTCAGACTTCTATGAAAAAGAAAGAAAGCAAAAAACAAAAAATCACTGCCTTGGGTGAAAGAATAAGGAAGATCATTAATAGAATCGATCAATTATATGAAGAAGGAGAATATAGTCAAGGGATAATTGTCGGTTATCAGATGTTAGATGAGGCACTAAGTGATTATATTCAACTTCGCAGAAGAAAATATGATACACCCTTAGAACATGTGCTTCAAAGCGAGGAATTGCACCCTATCAATAAAAGCGTTCTTCAAGGTATAGTCAATGAATTTTATCTAGAGCAGTATGCAATGGAAGGACTAGCAACTAAAAACAATCTTGAAGGGTTTAGACAAATGATAATTAGACTTATTCCGGAGGAAGAATTAGGTCTAATTAGCACCCATATTAATGGTAATTCGGTTAATAATAAAGGAGGATCAGAATGAGTAGTGATAATGGTGCACATATAAGATGGGCAATCTTCAAAGCTATCTGGTGGTGGATAGCTATAATCAGCTTACTAACTGTCTCATTTCTAGTGCCTGTATCGGTCACTCCTAAATACTCATCAATAAATAGTGGTTGGAATGGGATGAGTGAATTTTATAATTATCTTGATGAAGATTATCAAGTAAAACGGTTGTTCACTGACTTTGGGGATTATCTAGAAAATGCTCATGATGATTTAATCATAATTACTGGAAGTCAAAGAGACTATTCTTCTATTGACATTAGAAATATCAGAGACTATGTTTCTAAAGGAGGATCAGTCTTTATTCTTGATGATTTTGGCTCTGGTTCAGGAATCTATGAAGAATTCGGTGTATACGTAAAAGAAGGATCGATCCTAGAGATGGATCCGGCAAATTATTACAAGTCACCTAGATGTCCAATAGCAGTTGACTGGTTTAGAGGAAATGTATATGAACTTCTACTTAATGAAGCTGGTGCTCTAGGTACTCAGTCTCTTCTCTTCAGATTAAATTACCCGTTAAGTGAACTAAGAACTTCATCATCCTCTTTCGTTGATAAGAATTCTGATGGAAACTACGACCCTACAAGAGAAAGTTTTGGAGGTCAATCCTTTTTTAAGTTACTACAGAGTGGAAAGGGAAAAATTGCTATTTTAAGCGATGCTTCACTAGTGATTAATGAGGTATTCAATGAACAATTCTTAGATTATGATAATATTCCTTTTGTAAAAGATGTTATCAACTATATGCTTGCTTCATACCGCAATCCTTCAATAGTTTTTGATGAGACGCATAGATTCTGGGTACCTCTTGGTACAACTGGAGTGATAGGGTTCATCGGAAGCTTAATTGGTTTTGTAGAAGCAAATCCCATTTCAGCGATGATTTATTGTGCGATATTGCTTGCAGTAATTTATTTAAGTTATTCCAGGAAAACTCCATGGCAAATTCTCAAAAGAAGAAGGTATGATGCAGCAGTGAAAGCTATTAAGCTTAAAAGTAGGATCTCCGAACATGGTCCCTCTTATTCACCTACAATGACCCTTGAAGAAGTTATTTTAGCAGACATTGGTGGAATGATCAATGTTTATGGTTTAAACTCTTTCTTACACATTTATACTCAAGAAAGAATTAGTCAGATAATCAATTTTTATCCTCAGCTAGCAACCGAAATAGAGGCATTTAAAGGAATTAAGCTCAAAAATTACGAATATTATGATATAATAAATTACATCGAGTATCTTCTTAAGAAATGAAAGAAGAACGATAGTAACACAAAATAGACAAGAAACAAACAAAAAACAAACAGAAAACACAAAAAACACAAAAAACACTAAGGAGAAAGAAAATGACAAAAAACGACTTAAAAGAGTTCTATGATAGCGTTCTAGAAGAAGTAAAGAAAAGAATTGTAGGAAAAGACTACGTAGTTGAACTAATTCTTTCTGCAGCATTAGCTTCAGGACATGTTCTTTTAGAAGGAGTACCAGGGATTGCTAAAACATATATGGCTTCAACCCTATCCGAGATTCTAGGACTTGAATTTAATAGAGTTCAGTTCACGCCAGATTTACTTCCGGCCGACATTACAGGAACTAATGTTTATAATCAAAAATCGGGTGAATTTGAATTTATCAAGGGACCAATCTTCGCAAACTTTCTATTATGTGATGAAATTAATAGAGCCCCTCCAAAAACTCAAGCAGCTCTTTTAGAATCTATGCAAGAAAGGCAAGTAACATCAGACGGAGTTACACGAAAACTAGATGAACCATTCATAGTTTTGGCAACGCAAAATCCAATTGAACAATCTGGAGTATATCCTCTACCAGAGGCTCAACTTGATCGTTTTATGATGAGAGTTATGATGGCTCCTCCTCAAGCAAAAGATGAATTACTGATGCTTAAAATGAAAAGAGAGGAGATGATTGCTCCGGTTAATCAAGTTTCTACCTTGAAAGAAGTTCTAGCTATGAGGGACTCGATTAATTCAATTAAAATCTCTGATGAAGTCTTACAATATATCTCCAATATAGTTACTTCTACCCGTAAAATTGATGCTTTGTCTTTAGGAGCATCCCCTAGGGCATCTTTGGCCCTCATGTCACTCTCGAGGGCAAGAGCAGCTATTCAAGGAAGAGATTATGTTCAACCGGATGATGTAAAATCCCTTGTTTTCCCAGTTCTTAATCATCGTTTAATCTTAAGTCCGGAAGCTGAATTATCCCGTGTTTCTGTGAATAATTTGATTACTCAATTGATTAAGAGATCAGAAGTTGTAATATAATTTAAGGAACCATTAATCATAGGACTGAATAAAATGAACTTAGATCAAGATCTCTCTGAAGATGAAACTGTTGAGCTTACATCTTTTCAAGAGGAAGAACAACTAAAACAAATTCGTCAACAGGATTTACGAGTAAGTGGTTCACTTCAAAGGAGAGATGAAAGTAACCTTAATGTAAGAATTAATCCGATCGGATGGATTGTTTTCACAATAAGCATTTTTATGCTTAGCTTCGGGTATGCTATCAACGTTGTTTATTTTACTGTTCTAGGTGGAGCAGCTTTAAGTCTCTTTTTTGCTTATTTTTTGCATGTTTATCTTATTAGTTTATGGGACTTAGATATCGAGCTTTCAATTAGCAATTTATCAGTAAGGGCTAAAGATTTTCTCAGTGTAACTGTTCTGATCTATAATAATTGGGATAAAGGGTCAGTTAGCATGAATGTTAAATTAGACACTTCTGAAGATGTATTCTTCATTGACAACCCAATTACTCAATGGATAACTATACTTCCAAAAGAGGAAAAAGAATTAAACTGGACCCTACTGTTTCCAATGAGAGGTATCTCTGAAGTTGGAACAATAAAGATTTCAACAGGGAGAAGCTATGGTCTATTCACAACAGAAATAGAGTATCCTCAAACCTTTTTGATCGAAGTGCTTCCTGAAGTACCAAGAGTGATTGTAAGTAGAGATTTCAAGAAGAGGCTATTCTCTCATTTAATGGGTTTGTATTCTCAAAGAGTGAAAGGAATGGGCACAGAGTTTTTAATGCTCAGAGAATATGTTAGAGGGGATGAAGTAAGATTTATTGACTGGAAAGCTTCAGCAAGACACAGAGAACTCTTCGTAAGAGAGTTTGAGGCAGAACAAAATCTTCAAGTTCTGGTTGCTGTTGATTGCGGAAAAACTATGCAGGGTCAAAAATTAGAATTCGCTCTTGCTTCTGCATTTGAAATAGCTGAACTTTTCATCCTTGGAGGACAAAGTGTAGGGATAATTCTTTACAGTGACCAAGTTGATCTTTTTATCAAACCTGATGGTGGAAGAAGACAAATTCGCAGAATAATGGACATTCTTAGCAGATCTAAGGCAAAGAATAAGCCATCTGATCTAAATGCTGCAGTTGATTTTATAAGAGACAGAAAATGGTACCGAAGTTTACTCTTTATCATCAGTGATCTTGATAATCAAATGTATTCTACCGAGAGTAATTCTTGGGGAGTGGCTTTTCAGAAATTGGCACAAGGAAGACATCAAGTGGCATTATGTGAGCTTCGCACACCCGGTTTTGGTGTTACTTCAGAGTTCGCTGTCGAAAGAACTAGAGTTGTTGATCTTGAACATGAAAGATTGATAACGGATGTTATTTTTTCCGAGATTTACAGAAGCTATGATGGACTTGAAAAACAATGGAGAGTTCATGTTGAAAAACATGGCAATATCTACATTAAAGTCAATTCCATGAATACAAACATCCTAATAGAAATTGCTCAAGCTGTTAAAGCTCTTAGTTCATACAGTGCAGAACGAGCAGAAGGAATAAGATTGCACACATTAGCTGAATGAGGAAATACAATGAGAATTGATAGATATTATTTAGATGAATGGCAAGTTCATGTTGAAGAAAGGCTTTTTTTGACAGGTTTAAGGAGATTTTATTGGCTATTCACATTCTTGTTATTTGGTGTTATTCAGTTTAAATCAATAATTATCAGCGATTTTAACATATTTGGAACATTTACTATTCTTTTAGTTATCATCGTTCTTTTAGAATGGCAGTATCCTTTTCTTCCTCCTCCAAGAATGAATCTTGGTCTTACTGGTGTTCTGTCATTTATGATTGCAATAGCTTACTTTTATGAAGAAATGAGGGATACTGCGAATGCTAAAGTAAGTAACCAGTTTGAAATGATTTCACAGATACTAATAGCCATTTTTGTTTTAATAAGGACTGCTCTTGTTTTAGTAAGTAATGATTTTCTAAACCAGAGAAAAAGGAATGTTATTCCAAAGACTCAACCTGCTAAAGAAAGATTAGTAGCTTATTATGGCGTTTTAGATAAAGAAGAAGAAGATGTCAAGTCAAGCATTCAAAGTACTAAAGGAGATATAACTTATTTTCTCCTTGGAACAATCCCAATACTAATTTCGCTAAGTTTTGCACTTCTGGCATCATTTGCAATCAACTCAATTGATATCTGGAAAGATGCAGCTCAACCGTTAAACTATGAACCAATTTTTGTGTTAATTGTCATTACTGGCTTTATTATGCTCGTTCTTTCACAGAGAAAAATAACAAAGCTGACGAAAAACGTTTAATTAGGTTAGCTATCTTTTTATGGCTTAAACTAATCTTTGATCATCACCTAAGAAAGAGTTTAATTCTTCTAAAGTGTCAATAAATGGTATCTTTCCTAATCGTTCCGTTATAAACTCAATAAGATTCTTCTCAAATTTTTCAGTCGCTTCTGATAACCCGGTGTAATCTTTGTTAGTAATAAAAGGAGTTAAATCAGGGAGAAGCTGAGCATAATAACTACCTATCTCACTAGCAACATTAAAATCACTGGCATGTTTTCCTTCACTTAAAGCCATGAGTTCGGAAATCCAGATTTGTAATTCAGTTGCAGCATAACTTGCCAAGTAAATATCTTTGCGTTCACAAGCAGAATAAATCTTATTGAGATATTCCTTAGTATGAACAAATACTTCTGCCGTAGTATCAAAGCTAGGATTAATCTTTTTTTGCTCTTCCCTTACAAGTACTCGAGTTCCTCTTACCAGTTTTCTGCCTGCACTCAACAGTTCATCATAATCGTCAGAGCTAACTAATACATCTACCAACTCTTTTAGCCCCTCCGGTATGATAGGAAGCTGAAAAATCTCTTCCATGCTTGACCCCCAATTTTTAGTATAAAACTTACCATTTACCCAAGAAAGTAAACTGGCTAAATTGTTTAATAACCCCCAGACTACCCATCTAGCATAAAGTATATCATTTTTTTCTTTAGCAAAACCAATCCGTTCAACATCAAACATTTTGTTGAATGAGTTTACTACATGGTCGAGTTTACCATTTCTATCTTTGATTGCTTCATCAACTTTACCTTTAAGCGAGTTAAATTTTTCAAGATCTTCTTTAGAACGGGTATATAGAAGACTATTATTCACAAAAAGAGAGGCCGCATTACACCAAATCTCTGTAAAACCTTTTTCTCCTGCAGCCATTTTTTCAGCTTTTTTCCAGTCCATTTGCCAGAAACTGATAGGTTTTCCTTGAAAGATAATATGACAGCTTATTTTATCGGTTGGTTCTTCATCAACAATCATATACATGTCTACATCTGAAAGAGAAGATTCTGTTCCCAGAGCATATGAACCGTAGATAGCCACAATAGCTATATTTTCCCGATTCTTTTGAACAACATGATCTGCTATTATATGAATTGCTTGAGTAACTTCGTCCATGGTCTCACTTTAGTTTTAACAACTTCACGCAGTTATAATCATTGTGGTAAAAAATGCGGGTCACAAGATTAAAATTAACATGCTACTTTACTTACATGTGCGTATAAAAATAAAAGATAAGACAATTGAAACAACAACAATAAAATGGGATCATGAAAATGAAAAACTTATTTTAATTGATCAAAGAGCTCTACCACACAAAGTAACTTTCTTGGAATATTCCAGTATGGAAGATGTACCAGAAGCTATTCAAACCATGGTAGTTAGAGGTGCTCCTGCAATAGGAGTTACTGGTGTTTTTGGTCTTTTACTCAAATTAAGGGAAGTAAGAGAGAAGGAAAGTAACGAAATAGCTGATGAACTTGAAAAAGCCTATAACCTCTTACATGCAACTAGACCTACAGCAGTTGATCTTGAAAAAATGATGAAAGAGTGGTTATCTCGTGTTGAACGAAAAGATTTTGAATGGTCTGAAGGAGAAAAACTTGCTCTTGAGATATTTGGCAAAAGCAAGGAAGAATGTTATCAAATAGGTATTCATGGTGCAAAGCTAATCAAAGAGAGTGATAATATACTCACCCATTGTAATGCTGGTGCTTTAGCAACAATCGATTATGGCACAGCTCTTTCACCTATGAGAATTGCCAATAATAATGGTATTAATTTTCATGTCTGGGTTGATGAGACTCGCCCTCGCCTTCAAGGGGCAAGATTAACTAGTTGGGAGCTCTTCAATGAAGATATTGATCATGATGTTATTGTCGATGGTGCAGCTGCCTACTTTATGAGTGTAGGGAAGGTTAATCTTGTAATAGTAGGGACAGATCGAGTTACAGGAGATGGATGGTTCGCTAACAAAATAGGCACTCATGGATTGGCGATAGCTGCCAAATACTATGATATTCCTTTCTATGTTGCAATGCCATGGTCAACATTTATGATATCTAGCACTAAAGAAGATGCACAAATCGAAGAAAGATCTGCCGATGAAGTAAGAAAATGCCTTCAAGGTCATTTATTAGTTAATGAAGAATCAACAGCTAGAAACCCGGCCTTTGACTGGACAAAAACAGAATTAGTCACAGGTTTTATTACGCCTGAAGGGGTTTTAAATTATGAACAGATTCTTGAGCTGAAAAGCTAAAAGGAAACTAATCAAGTAATTTGCTTTAGTACGCCCTCAATTTGTTCAATCATTTCTTCTCCTTCTTCTTATCTCTCAATCTCACATGAAAACATATAAAATAGTTAAATTAAAACACAAAGAGATGATCTTTAATGAGAAGAAAAATAGTTTATTGTCTAAGTGTGTATAATATTGTAATATTATTAATGAGTCTTCAATCAGGCCTTGTATTAGCTGATTATAACTATTCATTCCAAGATGAGAATATAATCGGTCTCTGGAATAACTCTGGAGCCAGTAACACAACGCTAAATTCACCTAATCACGTTTTTATTCTTAATAGCAAGATGTATGTGAGTGATACAAGTAATGGTCGTTTAATGATATATGAAAGATCAAACTGGCAATTTGTATCTTCAATAAGCAATTTCTCATTTATAAATGGAACAGAAGCAAACATATCTAACATTTATGAAACTGTAGTTTCAACTGGTGGTGATTACTATTCGATTATTGAAAATTGTCAAATAATTCGATATAATCAGAGTGGTGTAATCAACGAAACTATCACCCTCCCTGTTGGATTTGATGAATTATCACCATTAAACGTTGCAATTGGTATTGACAATACGATTTCTAACCCAATTGTGTTAATTAAATTTTTCTCAGAAAAATCGTATGAAGACTTAATGGGACCATATGTATATTCATATGATGACCTCCAGACTCCAGACGACCTTCCTCCATTGTTTAATTGTACAAACGAAGCAGCTCATTTTTCATATTCAAATAGTCACCCGGTCCTTATAAGTACAAGACAAACTCATGATCAAAAAACTCAATTAGTTATTGCTCAATTTGGTGAGGAAACTAGTTCATATGGTGTTATCAGTTTACAAATAATATCTACTGAAATGGTCAATGTTGCTTTCACATCTCGAGCATGGATTAACTTCACCAAAGGAATGTGGTTTGCTGGATCTAGTAATAGAAGTAATGATGCAAATAGGATCACTGATCACGATGTTTCTTTTGCTGGATATTTTAACACATTGATATCTTATGGTGAAATTGTAGGAGGAATAAATAGTCTTGTGTATGATCAAATTAATGATTTAGTAATTGTTACCTCTTCAAAATATCATGTAGTCTTTGGCGT
>DAOWED010000237.1 GCA_030638685.1 Candidatus Heimdallarchaeota archaeon
GCTCTAGTCCAAAAAGTAACAGATAAATTGAAAGAACAACTATAGGTAGTACCAGAATATAATCAAAAACTGTTAAAATGAAATTGAGAATTGTGAAAGGAAGGAGAAGCATTGATACTTGATTATTTCCCTCAACTGTATCTCCACTAAGTATTGTAATCTCATTTATTAGTTGATCAATTTGACTGTTTAGTTTCGCAACGTCACTAAGAGTAAATTCATCTTCATTTATTTTAACTGCAAGAAAGAATTTTTTCTCATCTTCAAATATTTTAATCAAACGAGGAGCATATTTATAGAGAGTTTCCGTATTGAAATAAAGGTTATCACTTGCAAAAATATCAGAAAAGAGCCCCGCATCTGCAGAGCTTTTCGTTTCATAAATACCTGAAATATACACATTGGTTATCATTATTTCATAATACTCTTCAATTGGAATTTCAGCACCATATTTTACGTAAGTAAAGTTCACATGAGGAATAATGTCCCCAACTCTCAAATTATAAAGATTTGCTGTACTTTTAGGAATAACTGTACTATTTCTAGACATTGATAAATTGAAACTACCAGTAAACTCGTCTTTGATTAATCGTTGATACATGCTTGTTTCTGTGAAATTATCGCGAACAAACATAGGGGTTGAATCTCGTCCTTCTTCTACTCTGAAATCATCATTTCCCGAATCATCTTCCACTTCTAACGAATAGGAAAGAACTGAATAAAAAAATGTGTCCATCTCTTCAAACTCTATTTCATTCCCTCCTAAGACGGTTGAAGAAAGCACTTTTGGGTTATCAGCTATTGCTGATGAAAGATTCCATAAATCAGTTTCTTTCCCTCCTTCTGTTAAGGTAAAGGTAATTTCATAAGATGCATCATTAACTATAGAACGATAATTATCCTCTTGAAGAACACCAGTATAAATAACAATTCCGGATAAAATGACTGTACCAAGGATGACCCCTGAAAGAAGAGCCATTGACCTTCTCTTGTTTCGCCAAATAGATTGAAGTGATATAATTATCGCATCATAATAGTTCATTAGATTTAGATTTACCATTATATCTCCTCCTTTAGTACTTCTTGTTCTAAACGTCCATCTCTTAAGACGTAAACTTTGTCGGCTGCTTGTGCAAGATCTACATCGTGAGTTACCATCAGGATTGCTTTTCCTTCTGAAGTCAACTCCTTAAATAGAGTAATTATATCTGCACCCGTTTCAGTGTCCAAATTACCAGTTGGCTCATCCGCTAAGAAAATAGGTGGATCGTTAGCTAAAGCTCTTGCAATTGCTACTCTTTGTTGTTGCCCACCTGAAAGCATATCCGGAAAATGTCCAGCCCAATTTTCAAGCCCTACTTTCTTTAATAATTCCATTGCCCTTTCCTTTGATTTTTTACCTACTTTTCCAGCAAGGTTAAGTGGCACTTGAACGTTTTCAACTGCAGTTAAATTAGTTACCAAGTTGAAATCTTGAAAAATCCATCCTACTTCATTTCGCCGGATTGCTGTCAATTCATTATTGTTTAAACCCTGTAAAGACTTCCCATTTACAACTGTATCCCCACTGTTATAATCTATTAATGCTCCAAGAATATTTAACAAAGTAGATTTTCCAGAGCCAGATGGTCCCATTAAGGCAATAAAATCTCCTTCTTTTATTTCGAGATTTATCCCTTTCAACACTTTATATTCTTCTTTTTTCGTTATTTGAAACGATTTATGTAGTTCTTCGCACTTAATCATCAGTTTTTCATTCATAGGCAATTCATCACCTTTTTTAACAAGTATTTCAATATATACTATGAGTCTATATATAGTTAGTGATATAATAAACTAGGATACGCTGAATTATTCTATTCGTTAAAAATAAAATAAATAGGTTACATATTAAATGGGATACCGAATATTTGAGTTTTCCGAAAAAAAGGAAAAATTATTTAATCCTTGGCAGATTATCAAAAATCTTCTTTGCAAGGATTTGTATTTCAGTCTCATCTACTAATGGTTTACCATATTTAGCTAAACACTTTTCAAAATCCTTGAAAGCGTGAGAAGCAATAAAAGGGATATTTTTTTCTTGCCAGATTTTCGCTTCCTCAAAGTAACTGATTACTGCTTTCTTACACCATTCAAGAGCTCTTGCCTTTTCCTCTTTCGAACTGATGGATTCAATATACTCTGCATACCGTCCAGCATAATAATGACTTCTGTTTTCTTTCAATGAAGAATAAACCGTTTTCGATTGTTCCAGTGAATGTTTTTTCAGTTTAATTTCTCTATCATTACTTCCATGGATAAGTATCTCTCGCACTTTTTCTTGGTTATTTCCCATGTTTGTTATAGTTGAACTGGTAAAATTCACTTCATCTTTTTCTGAAGTTATCACTTCTATGTCTTCTTTTATTTGTCCAAGAGCGGCTACTGAGTTAATATTTCTATTCCAAGGAAATATTTCAGAGGGGTAATTATCAGGTATTGTTAATAGCGTTACTTTTTCCACGGCTCTTATCAGATCATCAGCCCTTCCGTAGGGAAAATGACTGATAAATTGAAGTGCTACTTGAATTGATTCCATGCGATAAACGCTTGCTAAAGGTTCAAGGATGTTAGTTTTTGATTGATATGTAACTATATCTCCTTTTTTACTTAATGCTTGTTCAAATAATTCTGTTTGAAAGAATGGCATATCCACCGAGATTGTGATTACTCTTCCACAATTACTTGCTTTCTTCAAAGCTGTTAATTGAGCCAAGAGAGGACCTCTTGATGCAAGTAATGGGTCATCTAAGATACTCTTGTATACGAAAGATGTATTTGAAGAGGTTTCCATGAATCTGTTCATCTCTTCAATCTGTTCATTGTTATTGAAAGATAAATACACTTCATCAACTAGCGATGCAATCGTTTCATGAGCCCATTGGAAAAGAGTTTTTCCTTTGAATAGAGCATAGGCTTTACTTCCTCTTCCAACATTATTCACTTGTTTGTTGGTTGAAGCTTTATACCTTCTACTTTTTCCACCTATCCAAATGATACCATGTTTTGACACTTTGATGGCTCCATTTTTACTTAACCATAATTAGTCTAAGTTATTATTTACTATTCGATTACTGGCTTTTGAAAATCTTTTTTCGAGAATGTCATTACCATAGTATTATAAACTTGATTGTACTTATTTTACCAGTAACTAGGTCTTTTATTAAAGAACTTGTTATTGAATTAGACTGATTATCAGTCTTATAATTGAGTTATTAGGCGAATAAAATGAATTTTAGCAAAAATATTAGCAGAACAGTATTGATTTTTCTAATCATACTTCTGTGCGGACCTTTTGTAATGTCCCGTTCTAATAACCAGCAAGGAGAAATGATTTGGAATGTTGAAAATCAAGAGATAGAGCTTAAGGAGTACGGTTGGTACGGCGAAAGCGTATGGGTTAATTTTAATCCTTCTGGTGATTTTCATTCTAGTGTAAGTATCGAGGGAGATGGGTTATCTTTAGCCTATTTAGATATTACTGATATTCCGGAAAGCCAACTTCAACTTCTTGCGTGGTTTACAGTTTGGACGTGGGATTCTTCGGATCCATACAGTGAAAACATCGAATTGGAAGTAATAGCAGACACCAATATTCATGATGTAGGCATCGCAGTAGGCGATGTAGTAAGAGATCTAATTGAGCAACTGACAATAATCAATTTTGAGTTTGAAGGGTCTTATGGCTTTGATGAACACTATGATGGTGAATGGTCAGAATTGACCAGAGTGAGGTATCGAGGTCATGTTGATTGGTCCGGATTTCTTGATTTGATTGATCTTTCTATTCCTAGAGACTTAGGAGGACTTGCTTCAACAATAGATATTTCAGAAGCAAATCATGCATCGTTTCATATGTGGAATCAAGGTGATGAAACGTTCGGTGGATCTATAGGACTAGATTGGAATACTCAACTTGGAGATTATCAAGTTACTAGCCATTCTATTTCTCTAAAGGATCTGATTCCAGTTACTTCCTTTAAGAAATCACCTTATGGTAGATTACACATTAATGGATGGCTTCCTGATGTAACTAGTTTAGTTTTTAATCCGGGATCAGGATCTTACTCAGATATTGACATTGGCTATAACTATCACCCAAGCGAAGAATCGTGGAACCTTCACAGTTCTTATGATTGGTGGTATAATTGGGATGAAACAGCATCAACATCTCTTTCAGATATTATAATCTCTTTTGATTACGAGTTTGTTCCTTGGGAACTACGCTCAAATGAACAAATTAACTATCGGGTTAATCCAAGAGGATTTGTTGAAAGAGATATAGATATCAACGGTGACACAGCTTCCCTGATCGACCCAGCTATCTTTCCATCTAATGTTTATGAAGTCTGGGCTGAAGTACGAACACTGGCTTATGATTATGAATCGTGTTTGAGTCTAAATGTGCACTTTGAAGGAGTGGGACCGTTTGATGCAGAATTCAACACCATTTTAGCCGAATATGAAGCACTAATTGGTGCATCAGCCAGTGATACTTGGAATCATAGCATTAACTTCTGGATTGAGGATACTAATTATGATGGATGGGGATACTATGTTGACTGGTTTAATCTGACTACTTCGGAGTATAACTCCATCATTCTGAATTCTTATGCTTTTAATTCAAGTGATATACTTCAACAGACGGCATTCAATGATTTGACACGAATAAACTATCACTCCTATTTCTTGGAACGATTTGGAGAAAAAACCAATCATATATCTTACAATTTTAATGCCTTAGATTACCACATAGAAACACCGGTTAGAGCATATCCGGTATATGATGTACCAACAAGCTACACAATTGATCTCTTAAATTTACCAGGATTCAACTGGACAGGTACACTTCCTTGGACAGAAGGAACCTACCAAACTAGGATTAATGTTCAAGCACCTATTACTGATTCAGAGGCGTTCATTTACACTCCTGAACAAAACAATGGTTGGGGATACAATACTTGGTTTAATATGTGGAACTATAGAGATTCAGTACCAATGATCGAGTATAGTTTGGAATACTACACCAGTGAACCTAAGTTTACAGATGAACATGGGACGCCAACAACGGTAGTGGATAGTTTCTCAGTCACATTTACCAGTGAGATATATTCTGATTCTGACGATCTTGAAAACCCGTGGATAGAACCTTATTATTGGAAAGATGACTCGTACTGGGAAAACTTCTATACTCCCACAGTTTCAGATACCTTCAAAGTAAAAGTTGCAGGTTATGAAGCATGGGGACATTATCAACCCTATGAAGGACCAAGTGTTGCAAGAGGAATAGGTTCCGGAATATGGAGTATGTCCGTTGGACTTTATTTCTCAGAAGTAGCAGCAGACTTCCCGGTGTTTCATAGAACATTTGGTCTTACAGTAAATGCTACTGAAAGTAATCCCCCTAAGTATTCGGTTTATAACGGAGATATTGATACTTCGCAGTTAGCTGATGGTTTATGGACACTTGATTTCATGGCAATAGATAATGTTGGACTTGTTTCTAATAGAATGGAACAGATCCTTGTTGATAATTATATTGACGAAACTACTTCTGCTCCAATAATAAATATTATTGAAGGACCAACCTCTACAAATATGGGTTCACCTGACCAAATCAGAGGATTAACCCGTATGGCTTTTGATATCACCGATATTGAAGGCGTTTTTGCAGTTGTTTTATGGACCAATCTAGCAGGTTACATCGTGGAACTCAATGAAACAAGCGGATTATGGGAGTTTGACTGGGATCTTCGTTGGGAACCGGAAGGTTATCAACAGATTCTACTTGAAGTTTGGGATATAGATGGTCATAAAGTGACCTTAGGTCCCATCTATGTTGAAGTTGATAATAATCCCATTGGAAATGCTCCTACTGTTCAATTTGTTAATCCTATAGATGGAGTAACTCTAATTGGTGATGTAATAGTTCAAATAGAAGCACTTGATGATTGGGGCATTTCAGATGTTACTTTCCAAGTTGATACAAGAACACCTCTAATCTGCACCTATAATGAATTAAGTGGTTTTTGGGAATATCTTTGGGATACAACAAAGGTTCTTGATGGAACACATACCATTACTGCGATAGCTACAGATATTGATGAAAATACTCATTCAGTAACTACAGCTGTAGAAGTATCAACAGATAATGGAATAACTAGTCTGGATGGTGAACCTCCTGAATTCAGAGATGTTTCTGCGCCTACGGACGGAGCAACAGTTTCCGGTGATGTTTCATTTAGCCTTTCTGTCAAGGATGACCTTGGAATTGAGCAAGTGCAATTTGAATATGATGGAAGATCAGAAGCAATGGTAAGTGGCTCAATTGACGAAGGGTGGCAAGAATTTAACTTCATCTGGGCTACTGATGATATTTCTGATGACACTTATCAAGTGGTTATCAAAATTATCGATGTAGATACAAACCAGCATACGGTAATCGCTCTAGACATCAACTTAACAACAGATAATGGCAATGAAAATAAGCCAGAGTTAGGCCTTCCCGGCTTTGAACTAATGATTGTTTTACCGGTAGCTATTCTGTTCACTTTTAGGAGGAAAAGAAAAAAGTAGAACAATAAAATAGAAAATGATGACTTACTTCTCCTCCATATTCTTTTAAATTTAATAGGTAATATAATTTTACTTGTTGATCGTCTTTTATTCCAAAAACGCATAATCTGTTTAAACAAATGTTTCTGCAAAAACATCAAAGATAAAAAAGAGTGAAAGAAAATACAGTTATGCCTTCAAGAAAGAGAAAAAATATACAAATCGGTGCCAAAGTATCAGTTGTGGAGAAACAAAATCAAAAAAGTGGAGAATTAACCACAGGTGTTGTAAAAACTATTCTCACTAACTCAAGTAGTCATCCCCATGGGATAAAAGTGAGATTGGAGAACGGGAAGGTAGGTAGAGTGAAATCAATATTAGAATAGCCGAATGATGGAAAAACTTGACTAAATAATTCTTAAAACCTCAATTTGTGAGAAATATTTCTCCTATTACCCCTTCCATTTGAGCTCTTTCATCTTGATTTAACCCATAGCCCTTTCGCCCTACTTCTTCTAAAGCTGACCATACATCACTTTCATATACTTCATCTATCAATTTCTCCAGTTTCTTCATGGCTGTATATGACTGTCCATCATACACATAACAGAAAAGAATGGATTCTTTCAGGTCGAAACTGAGAGTATATTCATCATGTGTAATCCTTTTTATCATTCCTGTAACATCGAATGCTTGCTGTACGAAAGTGTTTATACTTGTCAAAAAGCCCGAGATGAGCATATCTTGTAATTCTTTAGTCTCATCGAATTGTTTGCTATAGATTGGTAAGCCACTTTTTGCTACTAACATAAGCATTATTGGCTCATCTTCTTTTTCGTCTATTTTTATCTCTCTTTTTCTTGCCATCCATCCCATCAATTCTTCCAAGTTAGCTACTTTCACTCTTTCTATTATTGTTGCATCTTTAGCTATTAGCTCTTCCCACCGATCTAGTTGTTCTAGTAATTGATCATGTTCACTTGATATTTTTCGGGCTAACCTTTCTAACCCCTTTTCTTCTGCAATTATCTGTGCTTGTGACAATAAACTTCTCGTTTCTTTTAGATCCAATCTTATCAGTGCTAACTGTGCTTTGAGCCAGTAAGACTCAGTTAAAAGACTATATGACTGCTGTTCTTTAGCAATTTCTGATAGCTTTTCTACCTTTTTCTGCACTTCCTCCAGTATTTCTTCTTCACCAGTTGTTTTTAAATCTTCCAAGAGTATTTCTGAAAGGTTGATTAAGGCTTGAACAGTAAAATCATGAATTATTATTTCCTCTTCTACAATTTCTTCTAGTATTTCTTCAGCCGTCGTTAGACTTTTCCTTCTCTTACTCATCTTTAGGATCAGTGCTTCTGCTAATCTGCTACATAGATCTACTCTCTTATTTTCTTCTTGTTTATTGATTAGTTGCAAATCAATAAGGTAATCTCTTGCTTGTTGGACTTCATCTAAGTCAATACTCACACCTATCAAACTAAAGATTGAGAAAGCAATCTCTAATTTATTACCTATCTCCTCGCGTAATGTTAAACTTTGCTTGAAAAAGTCAAAAGCCACTTCTAATTCACCTATCTCTTGATAGAGCCCACCAATACTGTTCAGCGAATTGGCTATTTCTTGCTTATTACCTATTTCTTCTCTCAGTACCAGACTTTTTTCGTAGTATTCAAGTGCTTGACCCAGCTCACCTTTCTGTAGGTTAATTCCTCCAAGATTACTAAGTGTGCCTGCAATTAGTTTCGCATTTCCTAGTTCCTCATATATTAACAGACACTTTCTATAGCATTTCACTGCCGGGTTCAACTCACCTTTCTGTCGGTGAAGTATTCCTATATTATTCAGTGATGTGGCTATTTCTGATTTATTTCCTAACTCTTCTCTCAATGCCAAACTTTTTTCATAGTATTCAAGTGCTTGGTTCGGTTCTCCTTTCTGATGGTAAATTATTCCTATATTACTTAGTGAACTTGCTATTTCTTGTTTATTTCCCAGTTCCTCTTTTATTACCAAGCTCTTTTCCCAGTATTCTAATGCCTTTCCCAATTCCCCTTTCTGATTGTATATTACTCCTATATTGTTAAGTGAGAGTGCTATCCCCCTCTTCTCTCCTATTTCTTCTTTTATTGCTAAACAGTCCTTATATAATTTAAGTGCCTCATCCAGTTCACCTTTCTGTCTATGGATTACTCCTTTGTTATTAAGCAAATTTGCTTTTCTTTCCTTGTCCTTATGATCTTCTTCTTTTTTATCTAGTTCTTCTAATTCTTCCATTAATCGTATTCCCTCCTCTACTTTTTCTAGCCCCTTTAATAAATCCCCCAACCTCTGAAGAGCCCATATTTGTTCTTTTAGTGTATCTATCCTAATTCGTTTCGTTTGTTCTACCTTAACTTCCGCTAGTTTTTCAATTTTTTTTATTTCCACTTCTATTTTTTCTGTTATTTCTATTACTTGCTTATATTCCCCTCTTTTGTTCCTACATCTACTTTCTACTATTCCCCACCTTAACTCTTCCAGCCCTTCTGCCCTATCTCTTCTTTGTATTATCCCAAACGCTTCTTCTATCTTTCCACTAGTAATTAATTGATCAGCTTGAGCTAGAGGTTCAAGTATAGATTCTGCTTGCTCCCCTTGATCTGCCCGATTCATCTGTGTCTATTTCTTTTTCTTTTTTTTTCTTATAAAGATTCACCTATGCTTTCAACTGCTCTTTTAATTCCCTACTCTTTCTCCGTCTCTTATGTTAGCTTTATCTCCATTTGTCATAAAAATCTCTCCAATCACCCCTTCCATTTGAGCTAGTTCTGCATCCTTTAACTTATATCCCCTTAACCCTACTTCTTCTAAAGCTGACCATACTTCACTTTCATATACCTCATCTATCAATTTCTCTAATTTCTTCATGGCTGTATATGACTGTCCTTCATATACATAACAGAATAGAATGGGCTCTATTAAATTAAAACTGAGTGTATATTCATCATGCATGATCCTTCTAATCATTCCAGGAGCATCAAATGCTTCTTGTACAAATGAATTGATACTTGATAAAAAACCCGAGATGAGCATATCTTTTAATTCTCTAGCTGGGTCGAATTGTTTAAAATAGATAGGTAAGCCACTTTCTGATACTAATAATAGCATTATTGGCTCATCTTCTTTTTCATCTATTATTATCTCTCTTTTTCTTGCCATCCATCCCATCAATTCTTCTAAATTAGCTACTTTCACTCTTTCAGTTATTGATGCATCCTTAGCTATTAGTTCTTCCCACTGATCTAGTTGCTCTAGTAATTGATCATGTTCACTTGATATTTTACGAGCTAGTCTTTCTAATCCCCTTTCTTCGGCTATCATCTGTGCTTGTGAAAGTAAAGTTCTTGCATCTTTTAGATTCAATCTTACAAGTGCTAACTGTGCTTTAAGTAAGTAAGATTCAGTTAAGAGACTATGCGATTGCTGGTCCTTGGCAATCTTCAACAATTTATCTACTTTTTCTTCTACTTCGTCAAGTATCTCTTCTTCACCTGTTGCTTTTAATTCTTCCAAGAGTAATTCTGAAAGATTTGCCAAGGCTTGAATAGTCAAATGATGAAAAGTTACTTCCTCTTCTACTATTTCTTCCAGTATTTCTTCAGCTTTCACTAAGTTCTTTCTTCTCTTACTCGTCTTCAGAATCAGTGCTTCTGCTAACCTACTTCGTAAATCTACTAGCTTGTTCTCTTTTTGTTCATTGATCAATTGCAAGTCACTTAAGTAGTCTTCTGCTTGTTTTATTTCATTTAAGTCAATAGCCACACGTATTAGCCCAAAGAGTGAGTAAGTTATATCTAGTTTATTGCCTATCTTCTCATATATAATCAAACTTTGTTTAAAGAAGTCTAAAGCTTTCTCTAACGCCCCCGATTCATAATAAAGCTCACCAATATAATTCTTTGAATTAGCTATGTCTTTCTTATTACCTAACCTTTCCCTCATTGCTAGACTCTTTTCGCAATACATTAGTGCTTGACCCAACTCACCCTTCATTCGGTGAATTATTCCAATGTTATTCAATGAATTGGCAATTTCTTGTTTATTTCCCAATATCACTTTTATTATCAGACTCTTTTCATAGTTGTCCAATGCATGCCCCAACTCACCCTTCATTCGGTAAATTACTCCAATGTTATTCAATGACTTGGCTATTTCTTGCTTGTTTCCCAGCTCCTCTTTTATAACCAGACTCTTTTCATAACAATCTAGCGCAAAACCCAACTCTCCTTTCTGGTGGTAAACCACTCCTATATTATTCAGTGATACGGCTATGGCTTGCTTATTACCTATCTCTTCTCTTATTGCCAGACTCTTTTCATAAAATGCCAGTGCCTGATCTAGTTCACCTTTCCAATTGTTAAGCCCTCCTTCACAATCAAGTAAATCTGCTTTCCTTTCCTTATCCTTATTCTCTCCTTCTCTTTCATCTCGCTCTTCTAGTTCGTTAGTTAAGCGTATTCCCTCCGCTACCTTTTCCAACCCTTCATCTAATCGCCCCAGCCTCTGAAGAGCCCATACTTGTTCTATTAATGCATCTATCTTTATTCTTTTTGCATATTTTCCCTTTTGTTTCTCTAGTTTTTCTTTTTCCGTTTCTATTTCTTCTATTATTTCTAGTGCCCGTTCATACTCTCCTATTTTATTCATGCATCTACTTTCTACTATTTTCCATCTTAGCTCTTCTATCCCGTCCTCCTTTTCTCTCCCTTCTATTATCTCCAATGCTTTCTTTATCTTAGCTTTTTTGATGAGATAGTCTACTTGAGCAAGTGGTTCGAGCGTTGCTTCCGCTAGCTCCTCAATCTCATCATTCTTCATCCTTTAGTTCTTCTTTCCTAGTCTTATAAAGGTTCACCTAAGCTTTCGACTTATTTCATTATTCCTCAGTTTTTAGCCTTTTGTACCAGTTTATTGCGTAAATAATTCCAATTAAATAAAAGATTAGAGTTACAGCTAACAAGATTGATGATTCCTCAGAAAATGAGATTATGGTTAAAAAGAGTGCAATCAAGAAAGCTAAAAAGGAAATGACAGCCAAGTTTATAGCATCTGCTTCACCCATAATTTTTTTGCCAAAAGACACTATTTTGCTATCAGATTCTTCAGTACGAGCAATAGCTAATTCTTCTACAAGTACATCCGATTCTGCTTCTTCTAGCCACTGTTTTTCTTCTTTTGAAATGAATTGATTATCTTTTTGCATGTAAATTGACGAAAGAGCTAATTATCTTAAATATATCTGAAAATGACTTTTTTTATCCAGATCATTTTTCTTCTTTCTTTGACTGCCATATGGTAATTAATATTCCTCCGATAAGAACCCCTCCTCCAATTAAATCATATGTAGAAGGTGTTTCAGGAATTATCAAAAATGCCAGTAAAGCTGCTCCCACCGGTTCACCAAGTGTTGCTGTAGAAACTACTGAAGCA
>DAOWED010000224.1 GCA_030638685.1 Candidatus Heimdallarchaeota archaeon
ATGCTAAAGAATACAACTACATTAATTGGCTTCGATGCGATCAAGGAAGTAATACGATTACCATCGTAGATAACAGGTATATTAGCAGAGCTATAAGCTTTAATTTTAATTATGACAGGAAGATGAGATTCAGAAGACAAAGTCACTACTGTTGGTTCCTCTGCTGTAAAGATCGTCAAGTAAGAAAACTCTTGAGCTTCTGTTACAGGAGGAAGAGGAGTGGTAAATAAAGAATAATTCGTATTCCATAGATATTTGGGGATGCCTTCAATGGCATAATGTAGCTCATTGCTTACCTCCGGCTCGTGGTAAAAGACTACTTGAATAGGTCTATCCGAAACGATAATATCACCTTTCTTCACATCAAAAGAGTTTGTCTCACCAATATTATTATTGAAGTATTCTTTTATTGTTTCACCATTTCTAACATGCCAGAAATAGGTATCATTGGCACCGGAAACAACACTTGCAAGAGAGTCAGATGGAGCAACATGATAATATCCCCACATGTTTATTGGTAGAAAAGAACAACCAAAACTATTATCTTCAGTGAGATCGACGGTTACTTCAACAACTACAAGCTGGATGGGTGAATTTGCTTGAAAAAGAGTACCATTTTTTAAATTCAGTTCTACATTAGGATCAATGGTTATTGTTTCCCCGGCACTCATTACCAAAATAGAGTCTAACAGTGGAGATATGGTTGTAAAATTTAGGAAAACAACTGTCTGATCGAAAGCTGCGATCATTTGTATAACAGAATGTTTACCTGTAGAGGATTGAAAGAGTAAGGTTGGGTAATAATTATAGAACCTGCTTCCACTTCCACCTCCACCACCACCTGAAGGTGGAGCTCCTTCTGATGACGAACTTGACCCAGCAAAGACTTGATAAGTTAAAGAGCTTTGACTCATAGGTACAAGCTGGAAGAGCAAAAGGGATAAAATAACTATTCTTAGATTAAAAATTATCTTTCTCGTCATTTCATCATCTCGCTTGCAGTTTTCTTCGTTTAGCTCTGAAATAAGTTGACAATACATTTTCTGTTAGTTCAGAAGTGGGAGAGTCAACCACTCTTATGTAAAGACCCATTAACTTACGTTTAAAGTCATGAATAGAACGTATTTTTTTACCAATCTCAAAGTCATACATTCCTCTAACAATTGGATCATCTAGATCTAGTTCTATTGTGTCTTCGCTTGTTTCATCTAAAACCTTTATTCGTCCTGCTTTTAACGGTAAAGAGTATTCTAAAGGATCACGAACATGAACAACTTGCACTTCATGCCCCAGTGTTCTTGCTGCTTTAAAACCATCATAAGTAGTATTCTCTGCATCGTGAAGGTCAGTGATTACTAAGATAAGAGTTCGTTTGCTTAGCCTTGTTGCAATTTTTCTTAATGTTTTTCCAATATCTGTAGTTCCTATTGGAACAGTAGTTAGCATTTTATGGAATGCGTGATATAGGTGTATTTTTCCGCCTCGAGGAGGAAGATAAGTATGTAAGTTGTCAGCAAAGGTTGTAAAACCGAAATTGTCACGATTATCAATAACTGTGAGAGCAAGGGCAGCAGTTGCTTCGACAGCCATTTTTATTCGTGGAGAAGGTGATCCAAGCATCATTGATTGGCTAGTATCAAGAACTAACATAATATTAGTATTTTTTTCTTGCTCAAACTCTTTGACAATCAGTTGATTATATCGTTTTGCACTGGCAGCCCACGCTATTGTTCTAAGATCATCACCTGGAATATATTCCCTTAATTCTGAGAATTCTGTTCCGGGTCCGATATACCGTGACCTTCTATTCCCTTGAAAGAATGACTCTGAAAGCTGTCGTGCAACAATTTCTAAATTGCGAATCTTCTTCAAAAGTACTGCTCTTGAACTTGACTCAGTTGACCCTTCTCTTTCCATTATTCTTTCGCCTCTACTCCGAAGTAAAAGGTCAAAAGATTGCCGATTTCAATTAATTCATCGACATTGCCTTTTAGCTTAAATTCTGTGTCCCACAATAATTGGTCACAAGTGTTCAGATATTGTTTTATTAATACAAGATCTATTCCTTGGATCTTAACATTTGCTTGAGTTTCAATCTCTTGGTTACTTGGAATTCTGGAAATAATTGAATAATTTGTCTGAAATCCTCGAATAACGGTAAAATAGGTTTTTGCTAGCTCTTCTGCTTTCTTTCCCTTTGCTTTAATTGTTTCAATGTTTATCTGTGAAAGAACAGCACCTTCTTCTAATGTCAGAGCGTCCTCTACTCGTTTGAGTTCTTCTTTTTGCATTTTTTCGGGTCTATTTAAGAATTCGTAAATTAAACGACTGTATAAGCTGAATGGAAAAGGACTGAAATGCCAACTTGGATCATTTATTTGTTGCTTTTTCAATTCTTTTGATAGTTTCGAATTTAGCCATAAAATAATTGGGAAGGGTATTAAGAAGAGATGTAGTAAGATTATCCAAGCGTAAGCTGCCTCATCACTTGTTCTGAATAGAAACCATAAGCTACTGAAGAAAAACCAAATACCTATCCCAATATAAGGCCAACTTTCTTCTTCGTTAACTAAAATTATACCTGCGATTCCACCTATTGCTGAAAGTAAGATGTAAACAGATAATTGAGTGATTGTCATATCAACTAAGAATAACTGCGATAAGAACACCCCACCTATTACTCCTACAACTGTGCCAGCTAAAAAGCCAGTGCCTAGGAGAAAAACTCTTTTTTCGAGTTTGGTGTCTTCTTGAAAGATGCGTCTGTGAACTTGGTTTTTGTATTGAAGAAGGTTCAAGGTTTTTATAGATACTAATAATCCTCCAATTAGTGAAAGGTCAACTACTACTGTTGCAATTATTGCGTCTGATAAATCAGAGGGATTGATACCATATACTTGGATTAAACTAGCTAAAGTATCACTATTCATTGCCATAGGTGCAAAATAAATAACTGCCAGAAAGTAGATAGTTAAAATTACTGAATAACTCGCTCGAATAATGTCTATTATAGCTGGTGATTCACTTGGCTCCCAGATGGCATCTCTTAGAAAATATTCTATTCTCTGCCTGATTTTCTGAACCCTAATTTTCTGATCTAAATACTCTAGAAGTGCATAAAAAAGACCCAAAAGCATTAGAAAAACTACAAAACCCCAGCCTAATGAAGAATTACCCAAGAAAAGGGTTATTAAATTAAATTTACCAACAGAATGAAGCGAATGAGAAATATCTAAAAATGAAGTAAATTCAAGGATAGCTAAAAGAGATATTAGAATAAACGGAATTAACAAAACCAAAGAGTACCATTTTTTGTTTTCAGAAATGGCAATCCCTGTTCCTCGAGCCGTTTCTGCAACTGAAATATTAAGATCGGCCGGAAACATTCTTCGTCTGGAAGTTATCTTGATTACTGAGTTTTGGTCCTTACTTTCCACTTTATGAGAAAAGAGCATTAAGTATCTTTTCAAGCGTTCTGCCATTCGTTCAATCGGGGAACTCATTTCATTTTCCTCCTTTTGTTAAGCAAGTATAATCGCTTTCCTCCTAGAACCAGTGCTGGTGATGACATAAAGGTAAGAACTAAGAAGTAAACCAAAAACCAGCTGAGAAAAGCTGATCGCTCAGGAAAACCATATAAATCTATTAATGGAAAGACTTGATCTCTGTCTACCGTTATTACTCCATTTTCAGGAAAGAGGATTGTATAGGTTTGAAAAAATTCTGAACCAAGATCGATTAAACGTGATGAATTAGTCATTCGCACAGTGATTTCTATCAAGAAATCATCAGCTCCATCAGGAGTGAGAAGTTCTACTTCATGTGAAAAATCTGTTTCTGAAGCGTTAATGTAGGGATAACTAGTTAGAGAATAATACTCAGTTAAGTTCTCTTCGGTTAAAATGATACTGTATTTAATAAATTCAAAGATAACGTAAGATGAATTCTCACCAAAATCTGCTAGATGAAAGTTTACTGTTACATTATTACTTTGAGTATTCCATGATAATGAGCTAGTTACTTGAGCTGTTACATTGGTTCCATCAGGTAATTCAATAAGGTAATTATTGGTAGCTGCTTTAACGCTCACAATATTAGGAGAAAAAAGAAGTGTAGCTAAAAGTGTGCTGATAAGTATGCTAGTAAATAATATTCTATGCTTAGGTCTTAACGTCATTTAATCACCTTGAGAGCTGGAAAGGGGAGAACTAAGAGTATCCAGTAACTCATTAACTCGTATAACATAATTACGAGCAGTTTCAATCGGAAGGGGAAGAGGGGCTTGTTCTTGCCAGAGACGCTCCATCTCGCGTCCTTCGGTAAGTAAAGCATCATATTCTACACTATTTATGAAGTAATCTTGTTTAGAAAGTGCCTCTGTTATTTCACCGGCATTTTTGTTTTCTAGATTTCTTCGAATTAACGTCTGAATAACTTGTTGAAGACGCCAAAAACTACCTAAGACGGCCTTCCATCCGGAAGATATATGATCAGTATCTGTTACTTGATCAAAGGCTAATATTTGCTCACTTTCTACGAAAATCTTATCATCAAAGGATTTCTTCACTTGCTCAATTTCTTTTCGCTTACGATGTCTAGTTATCCAATAGGCAATTAAGAAAGCTAAAATGGGGGCAATCAAACCCAAAATAGAGAAGAGAATTACTTGTTGTAAAATGGATGAGATAAGTTCTTCTTCAGTCTGAGTTTCAACCCTTAAATGCTCAAAATCAGCATTAAGATCATTAATTGCGTCTAAAACATCAACAAAAGAATAAGTTACTTGGCACTCCCACATATCATGGAACGCATCTATCTGTCTATTTTGATCGGTAAATGATATTCTTTTTCTTCCATCTGAAAGTAATGTTTTTGAATAGAGTGAAGAGGGAGAAGCACTGTATACTGTTGCTCCTTCAGGCAGTATAATATTATATGACATATCTGCATGATAGTATTGATCCTCTTGTGTGCCATCTGGTCTAGGATACTCCAGCCAGAAGCGATCAATAAAAACTAAAATGTTTGAGTTGTTATAAATATTGTAAGGTTGTCTAATAGTGTATCTTACATAAGTACCTACATCATTGATTACATACCTATCAACCTCTTTATCGACATATTTTTCCTTGCCTTGGTTATCCCATGCTTGAAAATTCTCCACTTTCGAAGTATCTGACCAGACATAAATTTGTGACTGTGGTTCCGGAAAAGTAATTTCTATCGTTTCAGTAGAGATCATTGTTTCTTCAAGCTCGATCACTCCTACCCATAAAATATTTCCTTCAATATGGTCTACAGGATCGATAAGCTCTATATCGGCGTTCACTTGCCCCGGCATCATCGGTGTCGAAAAAATAGCAAATAATAGCATTGCAAAGATGAATAATGAACCTATATTTACTTTCATTGAATCTGACTTTTCAATATCAATAGCAGCTCTTCTTGGAAGTTGTTTTGCTTCGTCTAATTGTTTTTTATATTTCCTTCGTGCAACAAGTACTCCTACAATAGCAGCAATTACTCCTAAAATCACAGCCATAAAGGCTATCTGAGTAAAACTAGCTTTTAACATATCTAATCTTTGTTCTGTTTCTTGTATTTTCTGAATTTCTTTTTGATTTCTATACATTGCCTCTGCAAATTGAAGGAAAATTTCATCAAAAGTATAGGTTACTTCTGTTGTTAAGGGGTCATGCTTAGAATCCATTGCTCTGTGCTTGTAATTCCATTTTATCCCATATCTATCAGGCGAAGGTTTAAACATAGTTACTTCTTCTGGGGTTCCTGTAGGGGCATAGCTTACCACGGCTGAATTTTCTGGAAGGATAATGGTTTTTTCAATATCAACGTTTGCATAAACCAACTCACCGGTAATTAACTGATACTGAAAATTAACTATGTTTGTACCAAAGACTACAAAGAACCCGGTGTTACCTACTTCATCAGGAATATAATTAGAAAAAGTTCGATAAGCTAAACGTCCAGTAGACATTACATTGACAACAAAACGATCAGGAAGAACATAATAATTACCTTCTAAGTTTGCTTGAGATGAATCAGGAAGTACTTCAGTGTAGTTTCTACCAGTAACTGGATCCCAGAAAGCTTGTTGATGATCGATTATTTGAGAAGTGTTTAGGAAGAAGTGTAGTCCGGCCCCTCCTAAGTAGGTCCACTCTATCAATCCTCGAGAAAGAAGAGTAAGATCTCTGTTAAATTTATCATACTCTACTAAAGTTACATCCATCGGATCTTCCGTTTCAACTTGGGCATAGCTAGTTGTAGGAGAGTTAACTATGAGTAGCTCTACAAATAAAACGATAAATACTATACTAAAGACCCATGAACGTTTATTGATCATTGAAAAACCTCTTGCTTTAAGATTCTAGTGATGGGATGCTGGTATGTTGTAGCACTCGCTCTACAATGTCTTCTGAGGTCATTCCATCAAACTCATATTCTGGTTTGATAATTATTCTATGCCTGAGAATTGATGGAGCAACTGCTTGAACATCTTGAGGACTAACATAATCTCTTCCATTTAATAGAGCATGAGCCTTTCCAGCTATTGCAAGCCACATACTTGCTCTTGGAGATGCACCCATTATTACTTCTTCACTTTCTCTGGTGGTTGATACAAGGTCAACAATATATTGAATAATTTCAGAAGAAAGCCTTATTTCTGCTCTCACGGTTTTCTGATATTGAATAACTTCTTTAGTGGAAAGGATAGGTTTTACCTGCTCTAATAACTGATAAGAGTCTAGTTCTTGACTAAATCGACTAACAATCTCTTCTTCCTCCATTTTTGAAGGGTAATTAACAATTATTTTAAAGAGAAAACGATCAACTTGAGCCTCAGGAAGAGGATAAGTCCCTTCTTGTTCTATAGGATTCTGAGTAGCCATAACTATAAAAGGAGGGGGTAACGTCATAGTTTCCTCATCTATTGATATTTGTCGTTCTTGCATTGCCTCGAGCATTGCTGCTTGTGACTTAGGCGGAGCTCTGTTGATTTCATCTGCCAATAGCATATTAGTAAAAATAGGTCCTTGCTTGAAGTAGAATTCACCGGTTCCGGGGCGATAAGCCTGTATTCCTGTGATATCACTTGGCATTAAATCTGGAGTAAACTGAATTCGTTTAAAATCACACGAAAGCGTCTTGGCAAGAGTTCTCACCATTAATGTTTTTGCAATTCCGGGAACTCCTTCAAGTAAAACATGGCCATCAGATAATAAGGCAATAATCATCTCTTCTATGACTTTTTCTTGACCTACTACTACTTTGGCTATCTCTTTCTTTACTTTTTGAAGTTTTTTGGCTATTTTATCTTTGTTTGCTGAAGTCATTTTAGTACTCCTTGAGTTTTTTCTTGTTAATTAAATCCTATAAGCACGGCAAGAAGAAGAACTGAACCTATTGTCATTGCAAATGAAAATAGACCACTCCATTGTCTAATTAGTTGACCTGGTGTCCATGGGGTGGGTATCATCTTAATTAAGACATATGTACAATAAAAAGTTACCATCAAAAGTTTGAGTGCTTCTGGGTAATAAGCAAAAGTTGGAATAATGAATAACAGTCCTGCAATTCCAAGGCCTATTAAAACTTCAATTCCCAATATTTTACCTTTGCTAGTTTCTTCATCCCCTTCTTCCGATAAATCATAAGTTGTCGGATATACACCTAATAATAATGAATTTAATATTAATGCATTAAGATTACTATTTCTTGAACTATGCAATCTAACCGTTGTTCCTTGTCCTACTGCATAGTTTTTCGTTAACATAATATGTGAAAATGAAGTAATAGTTATGATCACTATTGCCCCTAGTAATATCTTTAAACCAGGGAGCGTATCATAGACAAGTATAAATCGTCCTAGAAAACCTAATAGTAAAAAGCCAAGACTAGTTATCTGCCTTTTTAGTTCTTCTTCTATAAATAATTCAGGTGTTTCCGCACTGGAGAAATATGGTCTTTCTGCTACTTGGGCGGGAGGAGTGTAAGTACTGCTTGTTACTTGATTCTGCGTTTGTGCACTCGTATCTTCCCCTCTAATTCCCTCACTTTCTGTTTTTTCTTTGTTTAACTGGGCAATCCACTTATTTAGATCTGTCCCACAACTTGAACAGAATCTATATTTGTGCTGTATTTCTTGTCCGCATTCTGGGCAGAATCTCAGCTTAACTGAATCATCCATCAATTAAAGGAAGCTGTCAAGCCCTTAAGAGCTTTACTAAATTTGCCACAATTTGAAAAAATTCCTTTTTTTTTCTTCCTTTTTCTTAATTTTTTCTTTTTAACTCTTTACTCTTTATTCTTTATTTTTATAAATAATTCATCTCTACCTCTCTTATCCTCCTTTTTTGAAAAAAGTGTGGACGATAACTTTATATATCAGTGTATACACTATTAGTTTGCTGGGTATTAGACCTCAATTAAAAGAGCAAAATAGCAAAAAATATGCTCAAAAGTTTTCAAAAGAAAGCGACAAACTACGTTACTAAAACGATCGAGAAATGGGACGATAACTATGAATGCTGAAGAAAAATCAGAAAAAAACAATGAGGAAAAACCGATCTTGGAAGAAACGGAAGAAATAGAAATTGAGATTGAGGAGATTGAGGAAGAGGAAGTCAAAGAAGACAAACCAAGCCCATATCTAAAATTGAGCAAGGAAGAGCTGATCATTAAACTTGAAGAAGTAGAGGAAGAACTAGAAAAGGCTACTACTGAAAGAGATGAATATTTGGATGTAGCGCAAAGAGTTCAAAGTGAAATGGAAAACTACAGAAAAAGATCAGACATACAAAGAAATAGGCAGATACAAAATGCTAACATGAGATTACTCAAAAAATTCCTAAAGATACTAGATGATGTAGAAAGATCAATAGAACATGCAACAGAGGAAGAAGAAAAAACTTCCATCCATCTAGGAGTAACAATAATACTAGAAAATTTCAAGGAAATGCTCAAAACGGAAAAAATTGAGGAAATGAAGATTAAACTCAACAAAACAAGAGTTGATATGAGATTCCACGATGTAGTTTACTCGGTGCCCAGAGATGATTTGAAACCAAATACAATCATTGAAGTTACTGAGAAAGGATATAAATTCATGGAAGAAGAATTAAGACCGGCTAAAGTAATTGTAACAACATCAGTAATGATAGAGGAAGAGGAAGAATAAATCAGAAAAAGAAAAAAATCAACAAAAACCAAAAAAACAACAAAACAAAAAAAGTGATAAAAAATGTCAAAGAAACAAAATACAGGAAAAGTAATAGGCATAGATTTAGGAACAACAAATTCTGCAGGAGCATATTTTGAGGCAGGAAAAGCAACAATAATTCCTACTCGAGAGGGCGGACGACTAGTCCCCTCTGTAATAGCTTTCCAAGATGATGACTCCAGAATAGTTGGAGAACTAGCCAAAAGACAAGCAGTCTCAAACCCTCAAAGAACAGTTCGTGAAATGAAAAGGGATATGGGTACAACTAAAAGATTCAAGATTAATGATAAAGAATACACTCCACAAGAGCTCTCAGCAATGGTATTGCAAAAAGTGAAAGCTGATGCAGAAGAATATTTTGGAGAAGAAATCACACAAGCAGTCATCACAGTTCCAGCCTACTTCACTGACGCCCAAAAGGTAGCTACCAAGGACAGTGGAAGGATCGCGGGATTAGAAGTACTTAGAATAATCAACGAGCCTACGGCTGCAGCGTTAGCCTATGGTCTTGACAAAGTTGAAGAACAAACAATACTAGTTTTTGACTTAGGTGGAGGAACATTCGATGTCTCCATTCTTGAGCTTTCAGCTGGTGTCTTCGAAGTAGTTGCCACAAACGGTAACAACAGACTCGGAGGAGCTGATATGGACGCTCATGTCATCGATTGGATGGTTGAAGAGTTCAATAAACAAACAGGTATGGATATTCGTGGTGATCATACTGCTATGCAACGTATTCGTGATGCTGCTGAGGAAGCCAAGATTCAACTTAGCTCTATGCAACGTACTCGTATCTCACTCCCCTATCTTTCTGCTGACCAGACCGGTCCCAAACATTTAGAGCTTGATCTTTCCCGCTCCAAGTTTGAATCTATGATTACTGATATCATTGACAAAACCATTGGTCCTACTAAGCGTGCTCTTTCCGATGCCGGTATGTCCCCCATCGATATTCACAAAGTCTTACTTATCGGTGGTGCTACTCGTGTACCCGCTGTCCAAAAAGCTATCACTGATTTAATGGGTAAAGAACCTGATAAAGGTATTAATCCCGATGAAGCTGTTGCTCTTGGTGCTGCTATTCAAGCTGGTGTTTTATCCGGTACTGCAAAAGATATCCTTCTTTTGGATGTCACTCCTTTGAGCTTAGGTGTCGAAACCCTTGGTAACGTTATGACCAAACTTATTGAGCGTAATACTACCATCCCCGTTAGTAAGAGTGAAGTTTTCAGCACTGCTGCTGATAATCAAACTTCCGTTGAGATTCATGTCCTTCAAGGTGAACGTGCCATGGCTCAAGATAACCTTACTCTTGGTCGTTTCTCTCTTGTTGGTATCCCTCCTGCTCCTCGTGGTATCCCTCAAATCGAAGTCAAATTCGATATCGATGTTAATGGTATAGCTAATGTTACTGCTACTGACAAAGGTACCGGTAAAGAGCAAAGAATTACCATCACTCGTTCTGAAACCACTATTGATGAAAGTGAGATTGAACGCATGGTTGAAGATGCTCAAAATTATGCTGAACAAGATGCTGCCCTTCGTGAAAAAGCTGAAGTTACCAATCAAGCTGATTCTTTAATCTATACAGTTGAAAAAACCATTAAAGATCTTGAAGAAAAAGTTACTGACGCTGAGAAGGATGAGGCTCAAGCTAAAATTGTTACCCTTCGTCAAGCCATTGAAGCTGAAGATGTTGAACTTATGAAAACTGAGATGGAAGCTTTACAGCAAGTAATGCACTCTTTCTCTGAGAGGTTATATCAACAAGATGGTCAACAACCTGGTGAACCCGGAGAAGCCCCCTTTGATGAACCTCCAAGTGGTACCCCTGGTCCTGCACCTTCTGATGAAGATTTCATTGATGTTGATTGGGAACCAGCTGAAGAAGACGAATAATTTCAATATCGTCTACCCAAATAAATTAAATAACGACAAGGAATGAACATATAGCATGTCATCAAAACGAGATTATTACTCTGTTTTAGGAGTTGAAAAGCAATCCTCTGGTCGAGATATTAAACAAGCTTATCGCAAAGCTGCTATGAAATGGCATCCCGATCGTAATGACGCCCCTGAAGCTGAAGATCGCTTTAAGGAGGTCAATGAGGCTTACTCAGTATTATCCGACTCTGAAAAAAGACAAATCTATGATCGTTTTGGTCATTCTGGTCTTGAAAATAGAGGATTTAGTCCTAGTTCTGTTGACATCTCAAGTATCTTCAATGAAATCTTCGGCGGAGGAGGTGGAAGTATTTTCGACTTCTTTTCCGGTGGTTCCAGACAGCGTACTTCTCGCAGAGCTGGTCCTCAAAAAGGAAGAGATGTTGCCATTGAGGTTAATCTTACTTTTGAAGAAGCAGCTTTGGGCAGCAAAAAAAGTCTTAATATTCCTCGCTCCGATAAATGTAGCACTTGTGATGGCTCAGGCGGAATGCCTGGCACCGATGTTTCCACTTGTTCTACCTGTCATGGTCGTGGAGTTGTCCAGTACGTTCGTCAACAAGGTTTCTCACGTATTATTACTGAAGGAGCTTGTAATGATTGCAATGGCTCTGGTAAGAAAATAGCAAAACCTTGCAAAAAATGTCGTGGAACTGGTCAAGTTACTAAAGAAGAATCTATTGATGTCGCTATCCCTGCTGGTGTTAATACTGGCTCTCGATTAAGAATCCCCGGATTAGGTGAACTAGGCGTTAGAGATGGTCCTCGTGGTGATCTTTATGTTCTTATTCGCTCTTCAACTCATGAATTCTTTGATAGAGATGGTTTGGATATTCTTCTTGATGTTGAAATTTCCTTCCCTCTTGCTGTCTTAGGTGGTAAGATCCAAGTACCCACTCTTCGAGATGAGTTGGAAATAACTATTCCCCCTGGTACCAAAGGTAATGAAATCTTCCGTTTACGAGGTAAAGGTATTCAACAGAAGAACATGAAAGGAAAAGTCCTTGAGACTGGTTCTCAATTTGTTCGTACTAAAATTAAAATCCCCCAAAAGTTATCTAAAGAACAAGAAAAGGCCATTCGTGCTTTGTCTGAAGTTATTAGCTAACTCAATTAATTGGGAGATTTTTATTTCCGTTCTTATTTTAATGCGTTTTGAACTCCTTTATCCTGCAAATTTTCAGATGTAACAATTATTCTAGTCAAAACTGAGGTAAAATATGATAGAATGATGTTAGATACAGGTGATTTCATTTTAGCTCATTAATAGTTTTACAAAATCTTCAGCTGTTATCCCCGGAATAGTGTTCTTCTCCCTTTATTGTTTTTAGGAAAATTATGCCAGTGATTAAGAAACCCAGATTAATTAATACATTAAATCCAAAGTCAAGTATAACTGAAGCAAAAGAGTCAAAAACAAACCATACTCCTAATGCAACATAAATTAATTTAATTTGATCTTCCTTCTCTTTCATACTCAATGCTATTATTAGAAATCCCACTAGATACATCATTGCACCTAATACCCCACATAGAAATAATATTGCACTTTCTCCAGTTGGAGTTAATTGATCTGCTGTTAACTCCGGAGATAATATCATTGTCAAAGAGATCATAAACGATTTGAATAACAGTGATCCTACATACAACACATCACCAAATAGTAGTATGACGATGCCAAACCATAATAAGTTTTTTTCGTATTTCATTGTAAGTTATTTCTTACATAATGTAATATAAATTTTACTATTGTTAAGTTTATTTGCTAAATGTAAAGTAAACTTAACATGGTTGTTCCAATAAAATTAACAAAATGTTTGGTTTATTTTACATTTGGTTCAAAAAAGCTATTTTACTTGGATAAAATTAAATAATCGATCATAGAATTATATTTATGGAAGAATCAAATGAAAGACCATATACAAAGATAATGGTCTTCATTATTACAATTCTTGTTGATGTAGTAATAATTCTTTATTCGACAATCAATAAAATTTCAATAATCTTGTATATAATGGTTGGAATTGGTCTTATAGGGGCATATTTACACTTTTACATCTTAAATAAGGATGAACGTCTTGATACGGCAAGTAATGAGGCTTCAAGGCTTGTTGTTCAAATTTTTTACATTCTGTTATCATGCACCGGAGTTTTGATGATTATTATAAGTTCTTTTATTGAATCGGTTCTTTGGGAAGTAGGTGCTGCGTTGGTGATCTCCGCATTAGTATTGATTTATTTGCAAGGAGTAATTGCCTTAATATACGCGGATAAAATGAGTTAAGTGATATTATGGCAAGGAAAAAGAGTTCTGATGAGTATGGTATAGAATGGAAATCAAGATTAAAAGTATTCAGAGCAGAGCAGGATTTAACACAACAAGATGTGGCTGATAAATTAAAAATTACAAGGCAGACGATTTCTGGAATTGAAAAGGGAAAATACAATCCGTCTCTGATTTTAGCATACAAAATTGCCAATATGTTTAACGTCTCAATAGAAGAGATGTTCAAATTTTCCAAAATAGACAATTAGCTTTACTGAAGCGTACTTTAAGAGTAATTAAAAGATATTAGGAACTAATTAGCTCATTAATAATTTTACGAAATCTTCAGCAGTTACTCCCGGAATTGTGTTCTTCGCTAAGTACTTGCTTCCTGCTTCTCTTATTATTTTTTCTTCTTTTTTTATTCCCGTAAAAGTTTTTTCCAGTTCCTCTAATTGTGCAGGTTCTGCTATGAAGAAATCACCACTTATTCTTATTTTCTCTATTCTTTCTTCTGTTTCAACAGTTATTGCCTGGATTAATCCCCCTATTGCCTTATGGGTCTTTTCTTTTACCTTTACCTCTCCAGATATCTTGATTTTCTTGACCAGTTCATTCTTTTTGCTTATATCATATTTCCATTCATCTGTTTGGTAGAGTTTTTTCAATTCTTCTGCCTTTTCCAGTATTTCTTCAGGTAATTTTGTTAGAATATTCAATTTTACACCCAGCATCTCTTCAAAATTATCACAATATCGCTTCACTATTTCTTCTTTCTCTGGTTTTTTTCCTAGGATATCCTTTATTGAGCCCACTCTTTCCTCTAGCGTTTTTGCCACTTGGTCTCTAAATTTCTCATTTGGTACATTAAATATTTTTGCCATTTCTTTATGCGGGAATTCAAGAATGAAGTTTCCTACTAGTGCTGTTGTATCATTAATTGAAGCTGCTCCATTTCCTGAGATTTTCTTGTTATTTGACATTATATCATTTACGGGTTTATATTCTGCTTCTATACCTAAATCCCTATAGGTTTTTACTACTGGTTCTAGAAAAGTTTCAAAGAATATTCCAAGTTCTTTCATAGGGTTCATTTCTTCTGTTTCCCGTCTAATTACTTGGTAAAAAAGCTGATCCTTATCTAATAGTACTTGTCCTCCTCCACAAGCCCTCCTTACTACGGGAATATTTTTTTGCTTACAGTATTCTAAATCTACTGCTCTTCTCATATCTTGATGATGCCCTACACTTACTATTTTATCATTTGGCCAAGTAATGATCAAAAAGTTACCGAAATCATGTTCATTAGCCATTAATGCTGCAGCATGCCATATTGCTTGCGTATCGATTCCAGGTATTCCTCCCAAGTTTACTAAAAACCATTCATACCCATTATTTACTTGGTCGCTATAGATCATTTTTACCGTTCCTTCGTTAGTGCGTTACTTTTTAAATCACTCGAAGTGGATTACATTTTAAAAAAAAATAAATGCTTTTTGCCCTTTATTCCATAAAACGATTTAATCGTGATTGGAAAGTATGTACTGGAATTTCAGGAAATTCTCCTTTTCTCCTTGCCTCATGAAGATCCATTGCTAAGCATGCACAAATATTACTTGCGTCACATGTTCCTGTTCCACAATATGTTCCTTCATTTGGATCAAATTTGAGATAACTTTCTCCATGTTCAGTGCAAGTACAAACATACTCATGTTCCATTTCCCTTTTTGCAACCATTGTTGTTCTGGTTGCCATTCGTATTCTTTCGCCCAAAGTTTGAAACGCCATTTTCCTCGATTAATTTTCTCTATCTTCTTATAAAGTCGTAGTAATACTTCGATGTTATCTCTGGAAATGTGGAGTATTACCTCTTAAGTCATTTTTTGTTTTTTTAATATTTAGAGCCCCTTAAGTTAATTTTCCTCCTCCCAAATGATGCATCTTTTCTAAGTATTCTTTGCGTATTACTGATACTTAAAACAGCTTTTCGAATTAATTAAGTAGAAACGAATTTACTAGCTTCCCGAGCTATGGCGGGAAAAAATTGAATAAGAAGAGTTTTTATAATCAAATTAAAAACTTCAATTAGACGATAGAAACTAAAAATTTTACTGGAGAACAAAAAATGGATCTTAGCCATGACGACGATGATATTTTCGAGCCTTATTCACTTGCAAAAGAAGCAAAATCATTGAAAGAGCTTTTAACCACCTATCAGTTCAAAGGTAGGGAAGAATTAGGAAAAAAAATTCCCTCATTTAACAATGCTATTAGGACAGATGTATTAAGAGAACATCGAGCTTGCATCATTAGGGACCCTGTTAAGCTCAAAGAAGTCTTTGATTTTTTTAATAAACAAGGAGAACTTTATTATGGTTTGAAAGTTAAACTTGGGTCAAATACCGTCTATATTCATGCTCTTTTAGAAACTAAAGGAAAAGTAAAGGGTATCTGGTTCTTTGATTATAATAAACCCTTAAGCACCAATAAGGTCATCCAAATATGTCAAACTCTTGAACATGTTGGTATTCAGGAAGGAGTAATTGTTACTAATCTCTTCTCAGGACATGCTAAGGATTTTCTAGTCCGTGAAGAAAAAGAAAACGGTATAACCATTAAATTGCTATACAGCTCTGAAACAGCATCAAAGAGCTATTAGTTTTTGTTTTATTGTTTGAATATTGTTTCTAGTAAATCATTATGCAGCCTAATTAATGCTTTATCTGTTCTTGATCTGATAAATCTGGCTACTTTCTCAAGTCCTTCAAAAGCCTGGTTCGTGTCTTGTGCAAATTTTTCACGTACTGCGTATCTAATAACATCACTAAACATTACTATATTTGGACTACTAGTCCTTATCATTTTCAAAAATGGAAATTGGTATTGAATATTCCACCTTTTGATCGTTTTGTTAAGAGTAATATTTGGCAGATCAAGAAGTTGAAGTAGTAATCTTTCATCTCCAAACTTATCTCTTGGTAAACTGCCTATATCCATTACAATGTTATACAATTCACTTAATACTGCTGCATTACTATCAATAAAGATTGATTCCAGACTATCAAAGCTTTCTTGTTGATATTCAAAGAACTTTCCTGTATCTTCAGTAATCGTTATTCTTATTTCTCTCTCAAGACCTTCTCTTGTATCAGATTTATTAACTGCTTCTTCTATATATTTTGTCTCAAAATCCTTCGAGAGAATTTCTCGATAAAGCCGGTCTTCAATATCTGTTGGAAAAGAATCAAATATATCAACAAAGAAACCATCAACATATTCCTCAATTGTATCTGCGCTTCTAACTATTCTCTTTACCCGTTTACTGCATTCATCAATTGTAGGAAGTAATGGTTTTGGGTACTTTTGATATGCAAGAACGGTTGATTCTGGTGTTGCTGCCACTTGTTTGATTTCTTTTCTCTTTTTCTTAACAGCAATAGTAATTGATTTTACAGATTTTTCCAGAAGAAGGAGTAGATCATTCTTTTTATTTGCGATCTGTTTATAGGTTTTGTTCCGTTGAGATCGTATTTTATTGGAAAAATCTTTAATTAACGCAGAAGGAGGAGCAGCTTCTAACTCACTGTTGAAATGGGTTACGTAATCCTGCCAAGCTATTCTTATAGAATCAACTAATGAGGCGGACACATGTCCTTCATGTGATCCAAAGAGTAATTCACTATTAATTATATTGAATTCAAAATCGTCATCAAGAGGTTTAATGATTGATTTATCAAGAATTGATTTATTTGGTAATGAGCTCATTATCTGATGAATTTGATTATCTTGTGAAGTTGCCTCTTGAATAGTATTTTCTACATCCGCTAAAATTTCACCTAATAACAATCGTTCAGCGGCAATGCTCCCTACTTGTTGGATTACTTTGTTATTTTGCATCAATTGCAATAAGCGTTGTGGGTCATCTTGCAGTTTATCATAGGGCATAGGATCAGAATCATTGATTGAATAAGTTAAAACATCTGATTTCTTTGTAATAAAAAGAGGAACTGAAAGCTTAACATCACCATAAACAAGATACTTTTTCCTACCGAACAAGGTCTTTTTGACTTTTACTCGTTCTCCTGCATCATGAAGTTTGACTATCCCTTCCAGTACTCCCGCAGATAAGAAATCGGCTAAAGTTGGTATTGCCACCATTTTTATTGGGGAAGAAAGTTCACTTAAGATATTAAGTAATGAAGTGCTTAAAGTAGCTATTCTTAGAGATTCTCCGCCTCTATGATACATTTCTACAAAGTTAACGAATGCTCTTCCCATATCATCCTTGGGCATGAATTGATCGCTTAAAATCTCTCTTAAAGTCCTGAGGATGGCATTCTTAAGCGATTCAGAAACTAATGCTGCGTCTTCGATGTTATCAACTTGTAATTGTTTAGCCTCTGATAGTGAAAGACGCTCTATTATTGTCTCTACCCAGCTTTTATTTGGTACTTTAAGTTTCTTAAGAGAGGTTGATAATTTTTTAACGGTTGTAAATGATGTTACAAAATTAGATAAAACAATCCAGACAGAATCTATTAGTTTTGAGTTAGCAAAACCCATCTCAAGCTGTTCGACGAATATCTTGGCATAGTCAAATACAGGAGATTTAATGTGAGGTTTTAAAGCATCTATCAAAAGAGAACCGGCGGAATAACTTGGTATACTTGAATCTAGAAGAAGTTTTTCAAAAACTTCCTGAATCTTGTATTTGTTAATATCAGTCATCCCTATGAATGGATTAGTTTCCAATGATTGTGAGATAGCTTCCTTTGAGATTCTTTCGAAAATAATCTCACTTGCCATATGACGATGATGAATATCCACTTCATTTGCCATGTCAAGAACACGGTTATGCATTAAATTAGGTAATAGAAGTATGATCTCTTCCTCTGGCTGGTAGGCCTTTTTTCTAATAAGAGGAACTATTTTTTCCATCACTTGTTCATAAAGTCTCCTTGGTCGAGGATGAGTTAACACAGCTAATGGATCTTCAGAAACTATTTTTCCTAAGACTTCCTGTGAGAAAGACTCGAAATGATAATTTCTTTTGGCCACTGAAATTAATCCTTGGTCCCAAACATCTTCTTCATCAATCCAGGTGCTACTGTTTATTATCGTTGTCAGAGAGTAAAAATCTTGAAAATCAGTACTGGCCTTTTCTACTTTTTTCTCTAGTAATCTTTCAAATCGGGTGTTATTTTCTACTATATTATGATCAAGTCTTACAATACCACATGAATTCATAAAAGCCCTTGCTAGAACAAAAGTAGGTACTGCTTGACCGGTCATTGAATGTTGTTTAAAATCAACACTCTGCATTAATTGTCTACCAAAGTTTATACACAACTGTTGGGTTAAGTCTATTACTTCCTTCTCTATACTGTCCCCTCTTTCAACAGATAGCATGTACGCAATTATTATTGTCGTTTCATCATCTATCTTCATTGCAAAAGTCCCAAAAGCAGTTACTTCTGTTTCCCCGGTCATAAATGATGTTTCCCCTCCTGCTGTTACTTCTGTTGATACTATATCTTTCAAAGCTGTTAATGTGGAACCTATAATCGACGAATCGGCTCCGCTTGAAAGTGAACCTATTGTTGAAAGGCGAATTCCGCTATCTGTTCCGACGTTTATCCAAAGATTGGGGATATTTGTAATTGCTTTTGCTATGATTCTCACCTTTATTACTCAAAACTGATAGTTTGAATAAATAAATCATTCTAAATGACTTATTATTATAATCAGTTAATATTCTTAACTCTTAAATCTTTTTAATATTTTAAATGTTTCAACGCTTTAAACTACAATTGACTAATCTTGAGTTAGTTGTTTTTCAAATTCTTCAAATATTGTTAAAATCCTTTTTCTGTATGCGGGATGATCGTGAAGTAGATAGTTCGTTCCGCCTTCGTTTGTAAAAACGAATTTATTTGGATCATTCTTTAAATCTTTCACAAAGAGTTTTAATTCCGCTTTATCAAGATATTTGTTGTAATCTAGATCATAATTTCTCCAGCTAAAAACATCTTCATCTATGTCTAACGATATTTTTTGATTTTTTTCTAAACGTTTGATGCTTAAAACTACTAGTTCTTCTATTTCTATATCCGTTAAAGGCAAGAAATAATGTTCTCTTAACTGCGATAATTCGTTTTTCAGAAATAAATATGGAGCAATAATTTTAGCTTGTCTTTCATCAAACTCATAGACTGGAAAAGAACTCATTAGTTTTAAGAGCTGTTTATGATCATCTGGTGTTAATTCTCTTTTCTTGATAAGTTCCATATTTTTGAACTCATCCATTAATACACATAGAGCTTCCACTCTTTGTCCTATATGAATTAGAGCGTTAATAGTTATTACTGGACTAGTCATTTTTGCAGCATAAAGGTCTGCTAATAGTTCGGCTTTTCTATCGCTTTTTAGCAGTAAGATCTTCATTATGACTGCCAACATTTTTGTTCCCAGATAAACTCCTGCAAGTACTAAAGTAAACACCATTGCAGAGACTAAATTAAAATGAAAGAGTAAATTGTTGAGTATGGTTATTCCTATTACACTATACAAATAAAAGAATGAAAGGTTCATAAATGGAGATGGAGCCATTAATAGCATCTTTAGTAGTGAATCATTGTTTTTAATATGAGCTATTTCATGAGCAATAACTGCTTCTATCTCGTCCTCTGAGAGAACATCTAATATATTGGTATTAATATTGATTACGCTTCCATAAGCAAATGGTAATCTGAAAGTAAAAGCATTAGGTGTATGCGTAAAGGTTACATATATTTTAGAAATTGTCACTTTTGCCTTTTCGGCTACTGTTTGTACAGTTTTTACTAGTTCCTTATAATTATATTTTTCCAGTTCTCCATTCTTAATAAAATCAGCTGAATGAGCAGAGGCGGTTACTTTTGGATAAATCTGAATTATCCCTACTTGTCGTAACATAATAAACGACCCCAGATAAATGAAACCAATTTGCAAAACTAAAACACAAATTATTATGCTGATGGACAGCAGCAAACTGAATCTAAAAGAAATCTCCAGCTGTGAGTTTTCTGAAAGATCAAAATCGACCATCGTAATAAATAGTACAAGTAGATATGTTAAACTAAGGTAAACTATTACATAAGCCCATTTTGAAGTTTTAAGAGAAAATTCTAAAGCCATTATTAGTAGTTTTATATAAGAATTAATAAGTTAGCTGCTCAATTGTTCATTTTTGTTATCCCCAATGAAAACTATCTTTTAATCTCGCTTCGTTCATCAATTATGGATCTTATCTTAGCCTCTGCATCAGTTGGTCGTAAAATGCTTTTAGATATGCTTCAAATTGACTTTATAATTATTCCATCAGGTATTGAGGAAAAGATTGATCCTTCTCTTTCTCTTTCTGAGTTAACTATCTCTCTAGCTAAACAAAAGGCAGAAGCAATTTCAGCTCAAAAAGTTTCAGGTATTATTCTAGCAGCTGATACAATGGTTTCGCTAAATGACCAGAAAATAGGTAAACCTAAAGATGAAGAGGACGCTTTCAAGATTCTATCTCTCCTTCAAGGTAAAAAGCATGCTATTACAACTGGAGTCTACTTAATCAATACCAAAACAAACGATCATTTCTCTTTTTCAGAAACTACTTATGTTACAATGGCATCTATGTCACCTGAAGAAATTACTAAATACATTAAGGTAGTTCAACCGTTCTCTTATGCGGGAGGATATGTTATGCTTGGAAAATCTGCCCCTCTTATTGAAAAAGTCGAAGGAGATTGGACCAATGTTATTGGTTTACCTATCCCAAAAATAGAAAAATATCTTAAGAAATTGGGCTTTTCAATGATTTACTCTTAGTTCAATCTAATATTTCTTCCAATAATTTAGCTATTTGCAATTTTGAGCCGGAGAAGAGCTCCTTTCTATGTTCCAAAAACTCTTTTACTGACGCCTTGGAAAGCCATCCCCTTTCTCTGTAATTTCTTACCTGAAACATTAAATCTACTTTATCAGCCAACCTAACAAGTTCATTTTCTAGTGTTTCATTGCCTGAATAAAGGTCCTCAGTTACTTCTTCTGCCTTCTTAGCTAAACATTCTGCTAAAATTTGCACTAGTTTATTTTCCAGTTTTCCCTCAATTTCATTCTTTAGTTTTGTTCCTTCTTCCCCTAACGCTTTTTGTATCGATCGATCCATATCTAAAAACAAGCTTTCATGAACATCATGAAATAGAGCCTTGACAACTGCTTTTTCAACATTCAAATTCTCTTTCGCTTCTTGATTTATCTCTCGCTCAAGTGTTCCTAATACATAAGTCCACATTGCTACTCCAAAACTATGGTCTGCTAGGCTTTCTATATTACTTGTTGGTACTTTTCCTATCCATCCTTGCCTTAGAAGGTCTTTCATTCTACTTACAAGATAGTTTATCTGCTCACTTTTCTCTAGTGAAAACATTTCATTCATTTTCAAACGCTCTTTTAATCAGGATTTTTCATTGTCGCACTTGCTATTATTGTAAAAATCAACAAACCTATTATGAAAATTAAAAAGAGTTGAGCTTTTGTTATTCGTACATTTCCAATGCGTATTTTTGTCATATGAATTGATTTGTCTTATCAATAATATAATTATCTGCTGACATTATTCTTCTTTATAGTTTTTGTTCTTTTTACTACTTTTTGTAATACTCAACTGTTTTAATAGCAACCTAGCCCATTTAGCAATCCCATTTTGAGGATCTAATGATAGATATTCTTTGAATAAATTTTTGCTCTCTTCTCTTAAAATGCCTCCTCTAATGTCAGGTATATTATAACCAATACTGTACTCTTCTTTATCGAAGTAATGCTTTAGTAGCTTTGTTGCACCATCGATTGGTGATTCAAGTGCATAGTATACTTTTCCAATGCCAAAAGCTATTGCTGTCCCTAAACACATGAAACAAGGTTCTAAATTTGTGAATAAAGCCATTTCCTTCCGTTCCTCGAATGAAGGTTTTAATTTATCTACTTCTTCTAGTACCAAGAATTCTGCATGTACCAATCTTCTTTTCATCGTTTTATCTTGAGTGTGAGCAGTTGCTAGTATTTCATCTTTACGTACAATTATCGCTCCAATTGGTAATTCCGTTTTATTAAGTGCTTCTCTTGCGATTTTGATTGTTTCATTCATATATTCGAAAACAATTGTATCATCCATTTTAAGACCTCTAATTATGCAATTAAACCTATATCGCTCTAAAGTTCCATTTTTTGTTTTTTAACGTCCAAATGGCATCACTTTTTTCGATATAATTAATTATTTTATCACATTCATCTGTTGATTTAGGTTAAGGCTTTTATTTTTTTCTCTTTTTAGTTTTTTCTTATGTAATTCATCTAATTTTTTTACATTTTTTGTTCTTCTATCACAACTTGTGACATCAACAAGTGATTTGCCTTTATATATATCGATTGAGTATACTAATTGATGACAAAATGAGTTCACAAACAACCTCTCCAATAACTTCTCCCTTCCGTTTAGCTGACTATTATTATACTGAATCTGAGAAATTTCTTTTCCTTAAATCAGTTATTTCTTATTTCAGTCGCTTTTTCAATAAGCCCCGTCTTTCCTTCTCTTCCTCCAAGAAAGACCATTATCAAGCTAATCTTAACAATTTTCAATCCATTCGTATGATTTAACCTTTTCAGCTTTTCCCCTCCTCTTCTTTTTTGTAATTTATTCTTACTTTTACTGTTTTTTGTAATCAAATGTGCGGTTTTTCTCTTTCTGTAATTTATCTAAATTTTTACTTGGTTGCTTAGGCATTTGAAAAGGTCTTTTATATTTTATTGTAAAATAAAATTAGTTAACTGTAACAACCTTTAAATATAAAGAAAAGTGTAATATATATGATACAAATGGTTATGGCAGTTAATAAATCGAGTGCACAATTAAGATGGGCAGACAAGTTTCAAGGCGAAAGAAGAACACTAGGGATTATTTCACGAATTAAGACAATAATCGAAAAACTAGCAACAATATCTGAAAGCGAGAAAAAGCAAGTAAATACTGCAATGAAGAAATATGAAGAGATGGGATTAAGCCTCCCAATCGCAAGGCTTCAATAAGGGTGAAAATAGTGGCAGTAGACATTGGACAGAATGAAAAACCAATTATTAAGGTTGAAGGGGTTTCAAAAAATTATATTACAAAAACTAGAATGGGATTATTCAAGAAAGAAATAAAAGTGGTAGAAGCTTTAAAAGAGTTGAATCTTGAAATACAACCCGGGGAAATCTTTGGATTACTTGGACCAAACGGAGCAGGAAAAACGACACTAATTAAGATCCTGACAACACTGTTGATTCCTACAGGAGGAACTGCTATGGTGGCAAACTATGATATTGTGGAGGATGCCAATGATGTAAGAAGATCAGTTGGTTGCATGCTAATGGGTGAGAGAGGATTATATTGGAAATTAACTGGTCGAGAAAACTTGCATCTTTTTGGATCACTCTATAGAGTACCAAACGACTACAAAGTGAAGAAAATCGAGTGGTTAATAGAGGTATTAGAACTAGAAGAGTTTATTGACAGGCCAGTAGAAAGTTTCTCCTCAGGTCAAAAAATGAAAGTTGCATTTGCTAAAGCATTAATTCATGACGCACCAATTTTGATTCTAGACGAACCAACCATTGCAATGGATTTTGCTGCTGCAAGAAAACTAAGAGAAGTAGTTAAAATGCTCAATAAAGAAGGCAAAACAATTATTTACACTACTCACCTAATGGATGAAGCTCAAGATTTGTGTAACAGAATAGCAATCATAGATCACGGAGAAATAATTGCGTTAGATACTCCTGAAAACTTGATTGATCAGCTGGAACAAGACGATATTATAACACTTTCAGGAGAAATAAGTGAAAAAACAATTGAACAAATTAAATCCATTGAGGGTGTCCATGATATGTCGTTAGTTTCAAAGAATGGAAACGAACACTATAAGATCATCTGCATAGACCACAAGAAGGTTCTTCCCGGATTGATCACTTCCATTACAGCCAACGGCTCAGTTGTTAACTCAATTAATGTTGAAGAACCAACATTAGGTGATGTTTTCATTAAATTGACAGGAAGAAGCTTATCTGAAGATACTACTGAAAGAGGAGAATAAAATGGCAGTAGTAACACTCAAGGAGTTTTCTCCTAGTTTAGCGAAATCATATAATCAAAAAAGCTTTACACATGCTTTTTGGATGATTTTCAAGTCGAAATGGACAATCATTTCAAGATATAAGGGATTCTTAGTTTTTGAAATGATTTTCCCAACCATTTTCGCAGCATTACCGATTATTATGGGGATAGCTTTTGCTGGAAGTATTGAAGCAGCAAGGACTAATTTTATGTTACAAACAGGTACTGAAGATTTTGTTTCATATATGGTTATAGGAGCAGGTATTTACTTCGTAGTCAACACGGCCTTATGGAATTTTGGAATGTTGCTTCGTTGGGATCAACAGAGTGGAGTATTAGAATCATACTACCTAACAACTACACCTGTTCCAGTTTATCTGATGGCAAGTGGACTATATGCATTATCTCGCTCCATGATATCATTTATTATAGGATTTTTAATCGCCTGTGCGGTTTTTCAAGTTAATCCAATGAAAGGAGATTTGCTTTTCGCAATTATATTCTTAATAATAGGAATTATTCCAGTTTACGGTTTAAGTTTTATTTTTGGAGCAATTATTCTCAAGTACAAACAAGCTAACTCTATTATGGGTATAACACAATGGTTGGTTAGTTTATTTATGGGAATATTTTTTCCAATCACTATTCTTCCATGGATCCTTCAGAAAATAGCTTATGGATTCCCCCCTTCCTGGGTCACAACAGATGTGAGAGCATCGTTATTAGGATTGGAATATTATCTGGGCTCATGGTGGGCTGATCTTTCAATGTTAGCTTTCTTTGCAATAGTTTTCCCAATCTTTGGATACTATTTTTATCATCGAATAGAAACAAGTTCCAAGAAAAACGCTGGTTTAGGACAATTTTAGGTGAGAAAAATGGTTTATTCAAGTAAAGTACATCAATTAGATAAAAACGAACAGACATATGAGCCAAATTACGAATTAACAAGCCCAATTAAGGGATATTTTGCAATGGTAAAAAAGGAGTTTACAAGATTAAAGAGATATCCTGTCGACTTTTTCGGAAGTTTTATTACAATTGCACTTATCCTATTTGTCTTTATTTTGGCAGTACAAAGTTTTGTACCACCTGATTCTGGTAAAATGATAGAAAGCGCATCCACAATGTTATACGGATTTATACTCTTTATTTTAGTATCTGATGCCATTTGGATGGTTGGATCCTCAATAGCTCAAGAGAGAAGACTCGGAACACTTGAATCTCTCTATCTTTCTCCAGCTAATAAATTTATGAATCTATTTGGCAGGATTACGATAGCTCTGGTAATGGATTTATTGATCTCAATATTCTGCATATTCCTAGGATGGTGGATTATTGGAGGATTAATTATCAATAATGTTTTACCTGCATTAGTTGTGATTCTTCTTTTTGCATTCATTATTTTTGGTTTAGGGCTTATGTTCGCAGGACTTACATTGGAATTACGAGAAATGGCTCAGATTATTGCTAACTTAGGACAATTCTTTTTCCTAATCTTCAGCGCAATGATGGCTCCATTCTCTGCTCTTCCAGACTTCCTCTTACCAATTTCCTATGCAATACCTCTTTCCTATCCGGTTGATCTTTTCAGATCACTGTTAATTGGCACAGAACCAGAACTTATACCAATCTTCTGGGAATGGGTTGTAGTGGTAGTATTAGCTATAATAATGCCTATTTTAGGATATAAGTATTATCAGAGATGCGAAAGAAAAGTTCTGAAGGAAGGAACATTATCACAATACTAGTGAATATTGTATCGTCCCCTCCTAAAAATGCAAAAAAGTCAGAAAGTGGAGATCTCTTATGTTGCACTCAAGGATTTTCACTTTCACTAATTTTTCTTCTAAATTTCATAAATTGTAAAAGTGAGTACTATGAGTAGTTCCAACACACTTCAATCTGAATATCAATTAATCCAACTATCTATCAAAGAAAAATATTCTCTTTCTCATCCTTTAAAAGCCTATTTTGCAATGGTTAAAAAAGAGTTTATCACATTACTTAGATATCCTGTCGAGCTCATCGGTACATTCCTTTTCATTGGTCTCATTGTATCTATTTTCATTCTAGCAGTGCAATCTTTTGTTCCTCCCGACTCTAACAAGATGATTGAAAGCTCATCTATCGTTTTATATGGGTTAATTCTTTATGGGATGACTGTTGATGGGTTATGGGATATGGGTCTTTCGATTTCTGAAGAAAGAAGAATGGGAACACTTGAATCTCTCTATCTTTCTCCGGTTAATAAATTTATGAATTTATATGGGAGAATTACCATTACTATGTTTTTATCAACATTAATCTCTCTGTTTTGCGTTTCTATCGCCTGGTTTATTGTTGGAGGATTAATTATCAACAACGTTGCCTATGCTTTGCTAGTGATACTATTGTTTTCAATGATGGTTTTTGGTTGTGGGTTATTCTTCGCAGGAGTAACTTTGAAACTAAGAGAGCTAGCTAGTGTAGTATCTAGTTTAGGTCAATTTCTTGTTATAATATTCAGTTCTATGCTTACACCGTTTTCAGCTCTACCAAGTTTCCTGTTACCCATCTGTTACGCTCTCCCATTTTCATACGCAGTAGATCTTTTCAGATCATTACTTATAGGAACAGAAACTGAGCTTTTACCTATTTTCTGGGAATGGATAGTAGTTGTCACTCTTGCATTCATTACTCCAATCTTAGGCTATAGATACTACTTAAGATGCGAAAAAAAGGTCTTAAAAGACGGTACATTATCTCAATATTAATTCCG
>DAOWED010000066.1 GCA_030638685.1 Candidatus Heimdallarchaeota archaeon
AGATTAACTTGAAGTGTTTTCATTCTTGAACCTTCTTTACTGAAACGCTCTTTAACAGTAGCTAGGTTTTCAGCGTCAATATCAATTACTATAACTTCATTTTCTTCAGAACTGGTGAGTAAATCATGAATGAGTCCTGTTCCCATCAAACCTGCACCAACAATCAAATAGCTAGCCATATGTATGAAAGGTTTAGTTCAAATATGAATGTTTCCAACATCGTAGAGTTAACTTTACTAAGATAATTTTTTCAAAAAAGATTTTTAGTAAATTCCCCATCTTAGCCCTTTCTAGCGATGTCCTTTCAGCTTTAGACTTCTTTATATTCCACACTAAGATTTAAAAACTTGCATCTTCTTGTACAAATAATACTCATTATTTACTGTATGATAGGTTGAACAAAATGACTCAAGAGCACCCATTTCACGGAAAAGCTGATGATGATCTTAAGGCAGCTAGAATGCATATTGAACAATTAAAAGAACAGCTGCAGCAATGGCAATTATCAGTTAAAACACACAGAGAAGCACTTGACGAACGAGATGAGATGATCAAGGAAAGAGATCTTGCAATTCAAATGCTGAATAAGAAAGTAGAAGAATTAGCTACGCAGATTGAGGAGTTTATTTCAAAACTTGATCAAACTAATGTAAAGCATCAAAAAGAAAAAGAAGAGATGATAAACCAGAATAATGCACAAGAAGATGAACTTCAAGCTGAAATACTGGCTTTGACGCAATATTCTGAGCTTTTGGAAACAGAAGTTGAAAAAATAACAGATCAAAAAACAATTGTTGCTGATGCCCTCACCTTAGTTCTACTTAATAGGCTTGATCCCAAAAATAAAGATTATACTGAAGCTTTTAATTTATTATATAATGCTCTGGAGATTGAAGGGTCACTCATTCAGAAGATTCTTGTTTTATTCAAAGTAAATGAGGGTACAGTAACCACTGAAGAACTCCAGGAAAAACTGGGAGAAAATTCTGACCTAGAAGTAGGTTTAAGACAATTACTTGACCAAGAAATTATTGCACAATTTGGTTCGAAAACATTGTGCTTGAAAAAATCTCCCTCTGAACAATATGTACCTGTAGAAAACTGGTCAAGTTTAACCGTTCCTCAAGTATTAAATAATTTAGAGGAACTAATGTATCTTGGTTTACAAGTTGAAGAAATTCAAAAAGGAATTGAAGCACTTAGGGATATTTTTGTAGAGGCAGGGATGGGTTCTCCATCAATAACCACCTCTTTCAGAGAGTTAACGGACAAGCTAAAATCCAATATTTTATCTCCAAAAGATCTTGAGGAAAAAATAGCTGAATGGAGAGAAAAGATACCAAAAGAAGAGCCAAAAGCAGTAGCTGAACCCGAACCAAAGCCTGTTGCTGTAAGTTCAGAACCAAAGGGACAAGCTGTTAAACTCGTTTCAGCTCCTCCAAAAGAGGAAGTAGAGGTTACAAAATCTGAAGCTGAAGCTTTCGGAATTGACGAAACTGATGAGAAAGAAGAACCAGCTGCCCCAGAGGAAGAAGTTACACCTGTTGAAAAACCAGTAGAGGTTGAAGTAAGAGAAGTCTTTTCAACTTCCAGCTGGGAAGGACTGATATTAGGTGACCTTTTTGATGAGCTAGAGAAGTTTATGACCTTAGACCATACAATTGATGAACAAATAGACGCAATAGAGTATTTCAGAGATCAATTATTTGAAAATCAAAATACTCCCACTGGTTTTACTAGAATTATAAGAGAGATAAGTATGGGGATAAGAGGGTCCAATGTTGAAAAAAGCTTCATAATTGGCAAAATTAGAGATTGGAGAAAAGAACTAGGATTAAGCACAAACCTTGCTCTACCTGATGATACTCCTCAATTTCTTAAACAAGAGTCAGTTTCTGCACCAACTATGGGAACCACATTGTCTTCATCAAAGAAAGAAGAAGTCTTGGATTTAGATTCTGTCGAAGACTGGGGACAGATGACCAAGGAGGATGTCTTCAAACATGCAATTAGCTCTTGTACAAAGGCTGAAACTAAGGAAGATCTTATGTCTGAAATTGATAAAATACGTGATTATTTTATAGATAACGGATTAACAACTCCTACTTTGACAAGAACAATAAGGGAAACCATTCAAGGAGTAAAGAATGAGTTTATTTCGATGGATAAAGCTGTAAGGGCAGTTAAAGAATGGATTGAACAAGTAGGTTGAAGGATTAATATTTGCAACTTCTAACTGGGATCTTAATTTTAATTCAAAATAGAGAGGGGGAGAAAAAATGTTAATTTTTAAGCCATTAAAATCCTTCTAGCCATTTTTCAACGTCTAAGGCAGCTTTACATCCAGAAGCAGCGGCTGTGACTGCTTGTTTATAACGAACATCTTCAACATCTCCAGCAACAAAAATTCCATCGATATTTGTCCTTGTCTGTTTGTTTACAATGATGAATCCTTCTTCATCCATATCTAATAATCCTTTGAATGGATCAGTATTCGGAATGTGACCTATTGAAATAAAGGCTCCTTCAAGAGATTCTTCAGTGATTTCGCCAGTAACGGTGTTTTTGAATTTTACTCTTTCAAGGCTTGTTTCACCGAGAAACTCTTCTATTACAGTGTTCCAGCGAACAGTGATGGTTTCATCTTCCAATACTCTTTCTTGCATAATTTTACTGGCTCTTAGTTCATCACGACGATGAATTAAATGAACCTCATCAGCATATCGAGTTAAGAAAAGAGCTTCTTCACAAGCACTATCTCCTCCACCAACAACAGCTATTTTCTTACCGGTGAAGAAGAAGCCGTCACAAGTAGCACAAGTAGATATTCCTCTGCTGAAGAGCCTCTTTTCACTTTCTAAGCCTAAAAGTCTAGGGTTAGCACCGGTAGCTATAATGACTGCTTTTGCTTCCCAGGGGTCATCTTCATATTCAGTCCAGACTTTAAATGGTCTTTCTGAAAAATCAACCTTTGTAACATCTTTATTGTGAAATACTGCTCCGAATTTCTCAGCTTGTTTTTTCATGTTTTCCATAAGTTCTGGACCCATGACTCCATCTGGAAACCCTGGATAATTTTCTACTTCGGTAGTGTTCATGAGTTGGCCTCCCCAAGTGAACCCTCCTAGGATTACTGGTTTGAGGTTTGACCTTGCAGTATAAATACCGGCAGTCAGTCCGGCTGGACCCGATCCAATTATAATTACTTCGTAAACCATTTTAATATGTCTCCTCTATTGTAAGTTATTTTTCCTAGTATTTTACTTTTATTAATAATCTTTTATTATTTGTTATAACGATTATTAGTTTTATCTACATTTATTTTTACTTATAAAAAGATAGACCATCAATCAATCACTCAATTAATTTAATAGCTTATTTATTTATTCTATAATTGATACTGTATAGAAGAGTAAATCCTAAGGTATCAGTAATAAAGACCATTTTACGGAAGCCGATGTTTTTAAGTAAAGGAAAAAACAGAAAAAGTAATATGACAAATTTCGAAGAAATCCAATGGGACTTTTCAGAGCATTACAGCGGGACTGAAGATCCAAAGATAAGAGATGGTCTGGGTAGTGCGTTAAGCATCGCCAAGAATTTTTTGGAGAAATATAAGGGAAAAATGAGTAGTGCTGATTTAAGCAGTCAGACATTAAAAGAAGCACTAGAAACAATAGAAGAAATTCAAGAAAAAACCTTTCCTATTGTGATGTATTCAAGACTTCTTACTTCAAAAGACAGTCAAAATAGTGATTATAAGCAACTAGTTTCAGCAGTTCAAGAAAAATCAACAGAGATAATCAATTATCTAATCTTTTTCGAATTAGAGTTAAATGAATTAGAAGATGAAACATTTAATAAATTAATACAAGATGAAACATTGGCTAATTATGTGCACTATTTAAACGATGTACGGAAGAATAAACCTTACCAATTATCAGAAACAGAAGAACAAATGATTATATTAAAAGATCAATATGGAAAAGATGCTTTTC